>NZ_RZPH01000009.1:0-20560 GCF_004022825.1 Mesorhizobium sp. M7A.F.Ca.CA.004.04.2.1 | reverse complement strand
ACCCAAGGGCAGTTCGCCTCACAACTTTGGTACCGGAACCAGTCCAATATCTGTCTCTCGCGAACGTTGCCTGACCCTGATCTCAATTCGCCTCCTCGCCTTGACGTCGCCGGCCTGTGCGCCGTCGGTGAGCCGGTCGCCAGGCAATATCAACTGGCCGCCGGACATTGGCAGGATGGTGAAGCCTTTCAGTTCCGGCATATCGCGCAGGATGCCTGTGACGGAGATCGCTCGCGCTAATCCAAGCCCGGCATTGTCGGCAGGATGGAGTGTGCCAATGTCCATCTTGCGCGCCAGTACGGGCTGAAGGCCTCTGTCCATATTCGATGAGTCACCGGACATCGCCTGCTCGTCCGTGTGGCCAATCACCTCAATGACGTCCACACCATAGGAAGTTGCAATTCCAGCAATGGTCTTCGACATCTGCCGCAACTTCGTTTTGAAGCCACCGGAAAGCTCCGCACTTCCAGTATCGAAATTATAGCCATCGAGCTCGCTAAGACTGATGATCGGTGGCCAATCGTGTGGCTTGTCAGCAGAGGCCTCGTTCCTTGCCTTCTTCAGTGCGTCAGCAAGATCCTTGGACGTCTTGCCCGTGCCAACGTAGCCGAGCTCGCGCAGAACCTTCATCTTCTCGATCATGGCTTTGGCCTGATCAACGTCGACGTCGTTGTCAGAGAGGACTTTGGCGGCCGGCGCGCTTTTCACCGCTTCCTCAAGGGTCAGTCCCACTTTTTTGATTGCCTCTGCGGCCTCTTTGGCCCGGACCAATTCACGCCATTCTTGATCTGGTACATTGCGTCGACTTGCAGGCTTGACCATGGCATTCAGCTGAGCCAGCAACCGCTTGTTTTCCTCGTCAAGCTTGCGAGCGTTCTCATTGAGGGACTGCGCAATCTTCTGCGCTGCCGCAGCCTCTTTCTTTGTCTTGGCGATGAGCGCGCCTGCAGCAAGCAAAAGGCAGAAAACGAGAAGCAGCATCGTCTCAGCCATCGTCAGGCCGAGTATCAGGCCGCGGCCATAGCCCTTGCGCTCAAACGTAATGGCTGTTCCGCTAACCTCACTCACCTGCCCCACCAACTTGCTCTCTTTGGCGGTTCACCCTTCTCCACCTCCGCCGGACTGCTTAACGATCGGAAGGTGTCGCCCTCCGTGTCATCCGAAACCTTGATTGGCGTCTCCACAGGGGAGGCAACAGTGGAAGGTGCCGCCACTCGCTCGACATCGTTCGCTATCGCATTGCTCAGAGGCTGGGGCGTGCGCACGGCCGGGAGGCTATGTTGTGTAAGGGTTGCGACGAGGCCGCGTGTTTCATTGCTGTGTTTCTGCATCACAGCCATGAACTCCTCAGTCAAACGCTGCTGCGCTTGGACAGTTTCTGCGGTCTTTTCTGCGGCCGCTGCCGCTCTCTCCACTCCAGTCGCCACCTTGATCACTGCGTCGGCAAGACCGGTCATCCGCGTTTGCTGCTCTTGCGAGGCTGTTTCGGTTTTTATCGCATATTGTGCGACAGCATTACCCAGGAGCTTGACCATCGGCGCCAGATCGTTCTTCAGCACCTCATCAGGAACAACCACCTTTTCCAGCTTGGCAGCCATATTGTCGGCTTGATTACCGAGCTTTCCAACAGAGTTGGACATCGAGCTGTTGGCTTTATCCAGCAAATCCGCTGCAGCTCCAACGCGGTTCGCTATCGAAGCAAACTGGGTTTCGACTTGCCCGAAATTGTGCTGCAACGCGTCACTGAGCTTGGCAGACGCCTCTTGGACAGGCTTGATCGATTCCATGGCAATATTGTCCAGGGCAGATCGAATGTGCTCCCCATTGCGTGCCGCTTGCTCGGCAATCTCTGCAAAGCCCTCTTCGAGCATTTGATGGCTGACACGACGAAAGTCGGCGAACTCCCTGGTTACGCTTTCCATCTCGGCTCTTACACGCCGTGTCATGTCGGCAAGTTCGTGCCTCGCCGTTCGCTCAATGTCCGCGGGATCGCGCCGCATCTGATTGTAGAAAACCCTCAGAGCAATACCGGTGATCGTCGACGTGATCGCGATGCCAAAATTTTGGACGATCGTGTCGGTTGAGCCTTCCGTTCCAAACTGAAACAGCGAGACCCCAAGGCTCGTCAGGGTGAACAGGAAGCCCATATAGTAGAGGTTATCGCCGGTCTGCTCGTCGTGCAGTTGTAGCTTTCCAGCAAAGATCGAAACCCCGAGATAGAAAAACATCAGGCAGGCCGGTGCTACCGCCGCGACGATCGGATTTACGCCTGAGAGTTTTGCAATGGCGATGAATACACACCCGCCGAGTGTCAATGCCGCGAAAACCACGACCGGCAGACGTGGATGATCCAGCAAAGGTTTGTCGTGCGCTCTCGCCATCAGTTTAACCCATCCAAGCCAACCAGCTTTTCGAACTCGCCGTGATGGTTCTGGACCCAATGTGTCCAGAACTCCGCGTGATCCAGGGTCTGAAATGGCTTCTTTGCCCGATCGATATAAAGAATTGTGATGCCCACCCCATCCAGCGACGTCCCATATGTGCGGTCGGCGGCGCTGTTGAGGTATTTTTGGTAATCCAGTCCCGATCGGTACTGCGAGTAAATCGTCGTATGCTCGATCATGTCAGAGGCGACCACCAATCGCTTGGGACTGCCCTGTTTGGCCAAGCTGCTATCGAAGAGCGACAGCTTGATTTTCTGAATTCCAGCCATGATCGGAGATTGGCTCGCGGAAGCCGCATTCGGGATTTCATCGGGAAGTTTGTTCAAAGGATCGCCGAAGGCGTTTTCCCACTTCTTTTGACGCCGCGCAGGATTGTTGGTCCAACTATCGACGGTCGACCCATCACCGGGATTGCATCCATCGAACATCACCGTCAGCTCACCAGGCGCCGAGCTCAGGGTATAAATCCTCACATACCCACCCGGCTCGACCTGCCCAATGGTCTTTCGGAACTCGTTCTTGAGATCAGCCATCGTCGTTGCCGAAATTGGATCAGTGGCGTCGATGAGGACGGCGGTCAGGCTGGAGGGTCCGTCCAATGGGCAATTCGTGTTGGCGTCGATATGGCCATTGCCAGACCTGGTCCACATCCAGCCGAAGCCGGCCAACATCGCAACGGATAGCACACCAAGGGCAATGGCCGCGGCAATGGTACCCGCATTGCCTTTCTTGCGTCTGCGGGTTCGCCTAGACATTCACGCTGTCCGGGTGAAGCTTATCAAGATCTCGGTACTGCTCAATTCCCCGTTCGCATTCCTGACCAATCAGACGAACCTGCTCGTTGAGTTCCTCCTGCGCCTGGCGAATTGATGCGCCAACATCTCCCTCATTCCACTCCCGCTCGCCGGTGACGTATGGCTTGATGCGATCAAGTTTGTAGGGCGTTCCGAAATGCTTGGGCGCCGGCTCGGTCCTCGCCTGGATGTTGGCTTCCCGATACATCGACAAAAGCTGATTGCAGGCTCGCTCCAATTGGTCTTGATGCTGCGCAAAAAGAGCCAGAAGCCTCGATCGATGATCGACAATCGCGCGGTGCTCGCGCCGGCGACTACCAAGCTGCTTGACGATTTCCTCCACTTTTTCGTTGTGGTCGTCGCGGACATCCTGCAGCTCTTCGATCAGTTCCTTCTTTCGATCGATGTAGTCATCGCGCCGTCGAACGAGCCGATTTTCAACGCCAGTGTAGCCTGGGTAAGGGTCGAGCACGAACCAGCCGTCGATAAAAGCGAAAAGCGAAAACATCAGGCCGATCGCAAACAGCAACCAGGACTTGATGTCCGTGAGACCCGCTGGATTGGCGAGCATATTACGGATGACCTCAGCGCCGGCGCCGTCAGCGAGCGAGCCGCTGACCTCACGGTAGTGCGCTAGCGCCAAGTTTATCGAAATCGCCAAGCCGATATAGAAAAGGATTGAAATGATCCCAACGAATTTTACGAAAAACGACCGATGGGTGACGAGACGAGCGCAGAAAACCGCCAGGAGCAAAGCCGCCCCGATGTTGATGAAAGAGAATGCCGCAGCCTCAAGGATGCCACCAAAAAATCCCTGCTCATTGCCCTTGGCCAGGAAGTTGCCGTTCATCGCTGTCTCGACCAGAAACAGAAATAGCAGAAGCGATAGCCGGAAAATGTGAGCGGCACCGTGCTGCACACGCGCGGCACGAACGAGACCGTGCTTCTCCTTAAACCATGCATGCTCTTTTTCGGCGTCGTTCAGGGCCCTTCTCAGGCCGTGAAGTTCATCGAGGCCCACGGCGACCGAGGCTTTGAAGTCCGAAACGCTAGCGGCATTCGTCTGACGGATTAGACCGAATTGTTCCTCGAAATCGAGGCCGGCAAGACGACCTCCAAGGAGTTGCAGGTTGTCCTCAAGAGTGTGATGCGCAGCCTTCTTCTCATCCTCAACGCGTTCCACGATGGCATGTTCGACATCGTCGAGATTCTTTGCCGTTTTCGGGGGTTGGTTCACCTCGCCGCGCTGCTTTCCGCGGTTAATGACATCCAGGTCGCCGTCGATCTTGGCAGGGTCCAGGCTGTTGAATAGCTGAGTGCTCGCCCGAAAATCGTGGTTGGATTCTCGCAGTGAGTCACGCAACTTATTTAGTTTTTCGAATTTAGAGCCCACGCACTCACAACCCCAACTTTACGCCCCCCGGCAGAGTGGTTTCTATGCATAGTAGAGCTAAAGGGCAACCGCACATTCACTTCTATCCACTTGCTAGTGCGGATCAGGCTCAATTGAGTTCCAACAAATGATCATGGCTGCTGATCAACTGGTTGATCGGCCGCGACTAGTCATGTCATGAGCCGTGCTGCGATGCTCTAAGGACAGAGTGCTACGAGCGGGTTCGCGACTGGGAAATTATCCACAGTCGTATACGTGTACTGGATCTCACCGCCCAGGCGAACGAAGGCAGATAGTTCCTCCGCACGACAGACATAGTTTTTGGTCATTTCATCGATCTTCTGGACATAGACCGGCCGCGAGACGCCAGCAGCCAACAATTTGGCGTCTACTTCCGCATCGGTCTGAGCCCAGGTGGCGTTGAAAACGATCCTTGGCCCGATTGCGATGATGCTCCGAACGGAGATGTTCGAACTGATCAGCATGGGCAATGCTGGAGCCATTTCGGTTTGCATTTTTTTTGCGTAGGCGCAGACGTCGGTCTTGGTGTACTTCGAGAGGCATTCATTTGCCGTCGCCACCCTTGGCCATGTCAGCAGGATCGCCAACGGGACGTGCATCAATCGCAATCCATCCAAAGTATTCTCCTCGCCCGATCTTGGCCTGCACAGAGGAGCATCTATCCTATTTGTGTTCACAGTGCCACGAGCAGCTTGTGCCCGACCGGCAATAGTGCTCTGTCTGAAATACTTTGGGAGGGCAATAAAATGAAAACAACATTTCTCGCGGCTATGGCCGCTGCAATAATCGCTTGCGCGACCGGCGCGTTTGCACACAGTGGCGGCACTGATGCCAACGGTTGCCATACCAACCATAAGACCGGCGCGTATCACTGTCACTGAAGGTCACGCCTTTCTGAGGGACACAAACATGCTGAAGAACATCATGTCAGCTCCGCTGGGCCTCCTCTTCATGCTGGGCGGGCCGATCACCTACGTGATGAATGTCGTCGACACATGGCAGGGCCATGCATCAGTGGTCGTAAAAATCCTGATTAACTTGAGCCTGGATGCGATGTTGGCGTTCATTTGGCCGATCACTTGGGCAATCTGGCTTTTCAAATATATGGCGGGCGCCGAAACTCCACTAACAACCGTGCTGGGCGTTTGAGGATCAAGTTTGCTGAAAATAATGCTTTTCGACGCCGGCCGGAACGGTCCGGTTGGTCTGCATCTGTGTAGCTATTGCCTCGCTGCTGGCGGTAGCGCCATGGCCGTACGGCTATTACCAATTCCTCCGCGTGGTGGTCTTTTTCGCCGGGATCTACTGCGGAGCCATGGTGTGGCGATCAGGCCCTGAAAATCGCACCCTGGCTTGGGCGCTGTTTGGAGCGGCAGCGATCTTCAACCCGTTCATGCCGGTTCATTTGCCGCGCGAGCTGTGGGCAATCTTCAACGTCGCAGCGGCTACTCTGTTCGGCTTTGTCGCATACCGGCACCGGAATTAAGCCGATAATCTGAGATGGCCAAGAGTGGACCTGAGACGCCGAAGGTCAAGGCGCGCCCGAGGGTCACCGTGTCACAGCCGTTGGCGCTTTATGCGGGAGATCTCCTCGAGCGGACGAAGGAGTACTTCGAGGCTTTCAACCATCTAGGCTCGGAGTCGGAAAAGGCGCATCTTTTTGCCCGTTATTTTCTATTTTCGCATGCCCTAGATGTGGAGCTTCAACAGGTTGTCCTCGATCAGGGCGAGGCGACTGATAGGCGTTTTTGACTTTAGGCTGCCATGTGGACGATGCCAATTGTATCTGTGCAGCCAGACAGGCAGTTCGGCGGCACGATGATCGGATGTCGGATAGGCAATGGCGTAGGCCCATTCGCGCAGTGCTGTCTGGATGAAGCGCTCGGCCTTGCCATTGGTCTTGGGCGTATAGGGTCTTGTCGTGACGTGCTTGAGGCCGAGATCGCGGCAGGCCTTGGCGAAGGCCTTTGATCTGTAGCAGGAGCCGTTGTCGGTCATGACGCGGGCTATCGTGACGCCGAGGCTGGCGTAATAGGCGACCGCGGCCTTGAGGAAGGCGATGGCGCACTCCTTTTTCTCGTCGGGCAGGATTTGCGAGAAGGCGATGCGGGACGCGTCGTCGATGCAGACATGGACGAACTCCCAGCCGGCGCCGCGCGACTTGCCCTTTTGCGGATCGCCGGTGATACGATGGCCGACTTGGCTGAAGCGGCCGAGCTTCTTGATGTCGATATGGATCATCTCGCCGGGATGCTCCCGCTCGTAGCGCCGGACCGGTTCGGCCGGCTCGATATCCCTGAGCCGCGACAGCCCGGCACGCTTGAGAACCCGGCTGACGGTGGCGGGCGAGACGCCGACCTCATGGGCGATGTGCTTGCCGGTCAGCCGCTGGCGACGCAAGGCTGCGATGCGCTCGGCCACGGACTGTTCGGTCAGGCTCGGCATGACGGTGGGCCGCGACGAGCGGTCGACCATGCCGGCCCGCCCTTTGGTCTTATAGCGCTCGACCCAGCGCGCCACGATCTTGGCCGACACGCCATAGACGCGCGCCGCATGGGCTTTGGAAAAAGCGCCTTCTATCACCGATAACGCCATCTCCTCTCGACGCAGCGGTGTGAGACGGGCATTCTTGTGGATGTTCATTCGGACCCTCCGATGGATGCTGAAGCGTGGTAACTCCAGTCTCCTCGGTCCGGTCCGAATGGACAACCTCTCGAAAGCTCACACCTAGTGCCGGCAGTGGCACCGCTGTTGTCCGTCGACAGGTCCCGCGCTTGCTCGGTGCGACCAACAACCTTAAGCGCTAGGGCGTAACCTGACCCTGCAAGATCTCCTCACCGACTATAAGGTGCGCCTCACGATCTGAGACGATGGGACAGGATGGCTAAGGAGGTGCGCCGTCTTGCATGCCCCGCCAGCGAGGCGAACCCTCTCGGCTACGCGCGCCACCAGCGACGCTCCATATCGTCAGGCCTGCGTCTCATGCTCAGATGAGCCGGTATTTGGCTCTCTCATCAGCAAACCGAGAGAGCCCATGCCAAGACGGAAGCAAGCAAGACGAACGAGCGTCAGAGATATCCTGCGCCTGACCCATAAACAGGGCAGTCCGGTGGGCCAAGGTGGCAGAGCAACTGAGGTTCGGCAAGACTTCGGCTTCCACCTATCTGCGGGCGCTGGAGACGGGCTGTCGTGCAGGCCCTGCATGCGGCTTTGAGGACGATGCGATGTTGAAACACCGTCTGTTGCGCCGAATCGGCCGTCGGCCAAACGTTGGGTCGTCATCAGGTTCTCGACAGCTTCCCGGTGTCAAATCCAAACCGTGGTCGGCGATCCCCACCAGGGTGGGAAGGCAGCGCTGATATAGCCGAACGTCGATCAAGTCACGATCAACGATTGCCTCATGTCACATGCCCTGCGGGACTGAAAAACGGAGAAGAACATGTGCGATGCAAAACTGAAGACCGTGCTTTCGCTTTTTTCGCCGGTGGCCAGCAAATTAGATGCTCTCTCGTCCAACGGACCAGCGACGGATGCAAACTGCGTTAAGCTAAATACGAACGAGAACCCGTTTCCGTTGCCGAAGAGCGTAATGCAAAGTGCAATTGCTGCGATCGAACACCAGTATCTTTATCCGGAAGACGACAATCTCAGCTTAAGGGCAGCTGCCTCCGATGCTTACGGATTTTCCAAAGATCAGGTGATTGCCGGCAACGGTTCGTCGGAGCTGCTCGGACTCATCTACAGAGCTTTCCTCGCCCCAGGAGATAGAGTGGCAATGCTGTCGCCCGGATTTTCGTTCAACCGTAAACTTGCCATGTTGCAGGGTGCCGAGTTTCTCGAAATCGCATCGAGCGAAGCTCATCCCCTGCCGATAGAAAAACTGCTGTCCGGCCCCGCAAAAGACGCGAAGTTCATTCTGTTGGCTAATCCGAACAATCCGACCGGAACATTCGTGCCGGTGGCCGAAATCGAACGCCTTGTGGAGCAAGCAGATCGCTTGGTCGTCTTGGATGAGGCCTACGTTGACTTCGCACCCGACAATGCCCTGCGCCTCGTCAATAGACATCCGAATCTTTTGATCTTGAGGACTTTTTCAAAGAGCTATGCTGCCGCTGGCGTGCGAGTCGGCTTCGGTTTCGGTCACCCAGAAATCATTGGCAGGCTGCGCAACATCCAGAATGTCTTCAACATGAACGTGATCGGGCAGGCGGTCGGGAAAAGCATTCTTGCGCATCGCCACGCCTACGAAGAGAACCACAGGCACATCAAGCATGAACGACAGCGAGTGACCCTGGCGCTGTTGCAACTTGGCTTTTCCGTAACACCCTCCCACGCAAACTTTTTGCTGGCCCGTGTGCCGGCGGGACAGGAGGGCTCATGCTGGCAAGCCGCGTTGAAAGAGCAGGCGATCCTCATCGCCAGCTTTCCTGACGTAGATTTGAAGAACTGTATTCGCGTCAGCATTGGCACCACAGAGCAGATGGACAAATTCCTTGCTGCCGCCGAACGCGTCTGTATGAACTTTAAGAAGGATCGCGGTGCTCACAAGCATGAAGTCGATTCACATTAATCATCAAGTAATGATATGTCGTGAGCTATGATGATTAGCGAATAAATATAGGTAATTTGGAGAACAATTAATTGAAGAAAATTTCCGCTTCGGGCCTGACCTTCGGCATCTTCGATCATCTGGACGAAAACGGCGATGACATCGCACAACAATATGCAGATCGGCTGAGCCTAGCAGAAGCGTGCGATGGCTATGGCTTTTATGCGTATCATCTCGCCGAGCACCACTGTACGCCGCATGGCAGAGGTCCATCACCGAATTTGTTCTTAGCGAGCGTCGCCCAGCGAACCCGCAGTCTTCGTGTTGGTCCCATGGTAATGCTACTTGCGCTCTATCATCCGCTGCGTGCCTTCGAGGAGATCTGCATGCTTGATCAGTTGAGCGGCGGCAGGCTTGAACTCGGCATAGGGCGCGGCTCTGCTCCCACTGAATTGGGATACTTCGGGGTTGCTGTAGAAGCAGCACCAGAACAGTATGCGGAGGCCAGTGAGATTCTCATCAATGCGATGAAAGGCGGGACGCTTTCTTATCAGGGCCGCCACTTTGAGTTGAAAGATGTTCCGCTGACGTTGAGACCTCACCAATATCCCCGTCCGCCGACATGGATCGCCACCAATCGACCCGAGCCGGCTAGCTGGGCCGCTGCGAATGGGGCAAACATCGCCTGCGTCGGACCTTCCACTTCTGTTCGCAGCGTTACCGACGCGTTCCGCGCCGCCCGAATTCACGATGCTGACATTGGCCAGCAAGCGCCATTTCTTGGATTGCTCCGAATGGTGGTGATAGGGCGTTCTGAAACAGATGCGTATTTGCTCGCAGCACCTGCCTATGAACGATGGCTCAATAGCTTCAAATTTCTATACGAACTAAATGCCATTTCCACTCCACCAAACTTGCCTTTGAACTTCGATGCAGCAATTGAAAGTGAATTGTGCGTCGTGGGAACGGCAGATTCTGTCCGAAAAGCTCTCCTTGATCAGCTGGAAGAGGCAGGTGCTAATTATCTTCTGTGTCAACTGGCATTTGGGGATTTGCCGCTGGATGCCTCACTATACACCGCATCGGCCATTGGATCCGAAATCATGGCTCGAGTTGCCGCATCGTGAATCCGTCGTGTGATTGGAGGAGCAGCGGCAGCGCTGCTCCTCATTGCGAAACGGTTGTGGGGGCCGGACTCCTGTGTCAGGTGTAAACCATTGGAGCACGTCCTATCTGATCCAGGTCATATCCTGCGGCTTTGAAGTAGTTGGCACATTCGGCTGGGGTGAAGAGGTCGACGACCGCGCCGAGGCGTCCTGACCTTGCCCCTCTGATCTAATCCGGTTTGAAGTTCGTTCTGGCCCATCCAGAGGACCAGGACATGAAACGCAGCCGCTTCTCTGAAGAGCAGATCATCGGAATTTTGAAGAAACACGAGGCCGGGGTATCGGTTGGCGATCTGTGCCGCAAGCACGGGGTCAGCGACGCCTCGATCTACAATTGGAAGGCCCGCTTCGGCGGGATGGATGTCACCGAGGCTCGGCGACCTGAAGGCGCTGGAGGACGAGAACACGCGCCTGAAGCGGCTTTTGGCCGACGCCATGCTCGACAATGCCGCGTTGAAGGACCTTGTGGGAAAGAAATGGTGACGCCCGCCGCCAAGCGGAAAGCTGTCGCTCGCCTGAAGGAAGGCTTCGGGATGAGCGAACGGCGGGCGTGTAAAGCCATCGGCTGTTGCCGCATGACGGTTCGCTACCAGACCAGCAGGCCGGACGACCGCGAGGTTCGCGAGCGGATGAAGGCCGATCGCGCAGGAGCGTCGCCGGTTCGGCTACCGGCGTCTTCTCGTGATGCTGAGGCGGGAGGGCCTGGTCGTGAACCACAAGAAGCTGTTCCGGCTCTATCGGGAGGAGAAGCTCGCCGTCGCCGCCGTGGCGGCCGCAAGCGGGCGATCGGGACCAGGGCGCCGATGCTGGTGCCGCTGAGGCCCGACGAGCGCTGGTCGCTCGACTTCGTATCGGACCAGCTCACCGACGGGCGCCGCTTCCGCATCCTGGCCGTCGTCGACGACTGCACGAGAGAGTGCCTCGCACTCATCGTTGATACGTCTCTCTCGGGCATGCGGGTTGCCCGCGAATTGGACGGCTCATCACCGAGCGGGGCCGGCCCAGGATGATCGTCAGCGACAATGGCAGCGAGTTCACCTCGAACGCCATCCTCTCCTGGGCGGATCAGAACCGCGTCGAATGGCATTACATTGCGCCCGGCAAGCCGATGCAGAATGGCTTCATCGAGAGCTTCAACGGCCGACTGCGCGATGAACTGCTCAACGAGACGCTGTTCACCTCGCTGGCTCAGGCGCGCGTAGCCATCGCCCTGTGGCACGCCGACTACAACACCGCGCGGCCGCACTCCCCCCTGGCAGACCCCGGCCAAGTTCGCCAGCACCTTCAATCCGCGACGGTCGCTCGCGCTGCGCTATGCCAAAGGCTCCGCGCCAGCGCCCGTCGCTTCACCCGCCCAGCAGGGCACAACCCACGCCGGAAACGAACTCAAAACTGCTGGGGCAACGTCAGTCCCATAGAGCCTTGATGGTTATCTCGGCCTTTGCTCGCAGCAGCGCCTTAGGTTGGGCGAAGGCGTTCTCAATCGGATTGAAGTCGGGACTGTAGGGCGGCAGTTAGAGCAGGCTCGCCTGCGGCCTCAATCGCGCCGCGCAGGGTTCTCCAGGCGGATGTCGCCAATGTCAAATTTGCTGGCATCCATGTCGCCCTCGCCAACCGCACAAGCGAAGGCCAGAAAGCCAACATGTGTTCTGCGGCTTAATTAAGAGTCAGCCGATGTCGGCCGAACATCACCTTGTCTCGAAGTCGACGATCGGACAGCAGGTTGCGAAAGTTGGCGCGATGCGAAACAAACTGCTGAAGCGCTCAACTTTTATTGATCACGCGTGTTGGACGCGACGCACTCCCGTTCCAATCGGGCTGAGCGCAAATTCTCCCGGTTCACAAAACTGAGTCGCTGGAGTAGTGGGGGCGCAGAGAAATCTCCGGTCGCAGCCTTACCCGGTCAAAACAAGGATACCAATGATGAAGACTCTCGCCGTCTGCTCTGGCGGATTGGACTCCGTTTCCCTTGCTCACATGGTGGCAGCGGAGCACGAACTCACCGGCCTTCTATCTTTCGACTATGGCCAACGGCACAGGAAGGAATTGGGCTTCGCCGCTCTTTGCGCGCAGCGACTGAAGGTCCCGCACCAGATCATCGACATCGGCGAAATTGGCCGTGGCCTTTCCGGCTCAGCGCTGACTAGCAGTATCGACGTGCCGGACGGCCACTACGCCGAAGACACGATGAAGATTACGGTGGTGCCGAACCGCAATGCCATCATGTTGGCAATCGCCTTCGGTCTCGCCGCCGCCCACAGCGCCGAAGCGGTGGCGGCGGCCGTGCATGGTGGGGACCATTTCATCTATCCCGATTGCCGTCCGGCCTTCATTGAAGCTTTCCAGACAATGCAAGACCGCGCGCTCGACGGCTATGCGCAGATACGCCTCTATGCACCGTATGTGAATCTCGGAAAAGCTGACATTGTTGCGGATGGCGCAAGATACGGCACCCCGTTTGCTGAGACCTGGTCCTGTTACAAGGGCGGCGTGCGTCACTGCGGACGATGCGGGACCTGCGTCGAGCGGCGCGAAGCGTTCCATCTCGCCGGGCACGCTGATCCCACCGACTACGAGGACGCCGATTTCTGGCTTGAGGCGCTGCGCAGGAGGCGCGCGTAATGTTCCACATCAGCAAGGAATTCCACTTCTCGGCCTCGCATCAGCTCACCTCCTTGCCTCCCAACCATCAATGCGCGCGCCTGCACGGGCATAACTATGTCGTCGTAGTGGAGCTGTCGGCCAAGGAACTGGACGCCCACGGCTTCGTGCGCGACTATCACGATCTGGCGCCGCTCAAACGCTACATTGACGAGAGCTTCGACCATCGGCACCTCAACGACGTGCTGGGACATGAGAAGGTCACGGCGGAATGCCTGGCCAGACATTTCTATGAATGGTGCAAGGCACGTCTGCCGCAGACCGCGGCCGTGCGCGTTAGCGAAACACCGAAAACTTGGGCGGAATACCGTCCGTGACCGACATGCATCCCGCAATCCGTGTGAGCGAGATATTCGGGCCGACTATCCAGGGCGAGGGCGTGCTCATCGGCTTGCCGACGGTGTTCATCAGAACCGGCGGATGTGATTATCGCTGTTCATGGTGCGACAGCCTTCACGCGGTGGACAATCAGTATCGCCATGAATGGCTACCGATGCCGATCGATGCCGTGTGGCAAACCGTCCATGCGCTTTCCGGCGGCAGGCCGGTTATGGTCTCCTTGTCAGGCGGCAACCCGGCCATTCAGCCGTTCGGTCCCCTCATAGAACGAGGCCATCGCGAGGGCTATCGTTTTGCACTGGAAACGCAGGGTTCCGTGGTGAGGGAGTGGTTTGCGGATCTTGACGTGCTGACCCTTAGCCCAAAGCCGCCGTCCAGCGAGATGACGACCCGTTGGGCTGCGTTTGATGCATGCCTCGAAGCGGCGCAAGAGAAGCCGCAAATCGTGCTCAAGCTCGTCGTTTTCGACGAGAGTGACTATGCCTACGCCAAAGAAGTCGCGGCGAGATATCCGCACCTTCCGATCTATCTGCAACCCGGCAATCACACGCCGCCGCTCCCTGGCAGTGAAGACGCCTCTGTCGACTTGGACGGAATAATGATGCGAATGGAATGGCTTGTCGAAAGGGTGACTAGCGACAGGTGGTTCGAAGCCCGCGTGTTGCCGCAGCTGCACGTTCTGCTTTGGGGTAACAAGAGGGCGGTCTAGTCTGTGGCTTGCGTCGCACCGGAAGGCCGGGCTCCAACGGCTTGGCAGGCTCTCTTCGCGTGCCGAGTACAGCCGAGCTTTGTTCGCGTCAGCGGTCTCGCGATTGTGCGGCTGGAAACCGCCCGGACACCCCGCTGCCGGCGTGTGTCACCTTGACTCCGATGAGCTGTCGTCACGCAAAGTTGAAATCCGCAAGAACTGGCCTTCTCGCCCCACCTGCTCCGTCGCAAGCACGTCATCCCCTCATCCTTGTCCAGCTCTTATCGATGTATCTCATTGTCCGGCCTGACGCACGACTGTCAGCATGGGAATGCATCCATTGCGCAAATGCCTTCCATAAAGAAGATCGATTTCCTCATTGGCCCAACGTGAAATATAGCAACGTTTTCGTGGCGTGGGTCGGCTGCGTCGGGAGTAGCGATGAAAACGTATTGGGGTCGCCTGCGTCTCCTTGGGCAGCGAGTGTAAAGTATAGCGATGCGGCCTCCGGCGCGAACGGCAGCCGCGCAGTGATCACCTTCGCCTGTGCCTTTGCGGCGGGGGTCAAGCGCTGGTCTGCTAAAATTTTTTATCGTTTAGCTGGTTGAAACTGCCCCCGTTGCGGGCTGCAGAAGCCGGCCAGCCGAGAAACGGCAGCCGCACTTATGAAAGCACGCCAAGGCGTGCGGGCATCTATCAGTTGCAAAGGACAATACTGGCCGCGCCGATTGGCCATCACGCGTCCATTAGGGCAGCCACCAACATCAGTTCGCAAGAGGAGCAAAAGTAATATGTATCGTCGTCACCTGATCAAAGGGTTGGTTGCGCTCGGCGCATGCCGGATTTGCGTTCAAGCCGCCCAAGCGACCAGTGCCCATTGGGGGTACACCGGTCCGGTCGGACCGGAGCACTGGGCTGATCTGGATAAGGAAAATTTCGTATGCTCTGCCGGCACGCAGCAATCGCCGATCAATATCAACAGCGCGGTCAAGGCGGATATCCCGCATATCGCCATCGGCTGGCACAAGGGCGGCGGCAATATGGTGAACAACGGCCACACCATTCAAATCAATATGCCACAAGGCAGCACGCTGACCCGCGGCGATCGTGTCTACGAACTGGTACAGTTCCATTTCCATGCGCCAAGCGAACATCACGTGGCGGGCAAGAGCTTCCCGATGGAGGTGCATTTCGTTCACAAGGACACGCAAAGTGGTACTCTGGGCGTGCTGGGCGTCTTTTTAACGCCCGGCGCGACAAATGCCAGCTTTGCTGCCCTTGCTGCGGCCTTTCCCGAACTGCCGAATGGGGAGGTGACGATCGACGAGGTGAATCCCAACTGGCTTCTGCCAGCCTCGCTTGGCTATTGGACTTATGAGGGCTCACTGACGACGCCGCCGTGCACCGAAAACGTCGAGTGGATGGTGGCGATGGAACCGGTTGACGTTGATCCGGCAGACATCCAGCGATTTGCCTCACTCTACCCGTCGAACGCGCGCCCTATTCATTCACCCAATCGACGCTTCATCCTGCGCCAGAGTTGAGCGCCGCCCCAGCGGTTCCGCACGGTCCAACATTCTTGGCACAAGTTGGCGCGAAGCCTCCTCTTCCGGTCTGGCGGTCTGACGGCGCTCCCCAAGCTGGCTAGTCTAAATGATAGGGATTCGGTGCCGACACCACTCGTCCCAAATACGTCGCGGCGAGGTTTGTCTGCAACCCGGCAATCACACGCCGCCCCGCCGTGGTAATGAAGACGTCTCTGTCGAGTCCGACGGAATATGATGCGCATGGAACCGCTGGTAGAAAAGGTGACCAGCGACAGGTGGTTCGAAGCCCGCGTCTTGCCGCAGCTGCACGTTCTACTCTGGGGTAACAAGAGGGTAGTGTATACCTTCTCCTAGCTTCGCCGCCAACTACTCGGTTTTCCGAATTGCTCTCTATATTCTTGAAGACGATGCGTTCGTTAAAGACATGTGCTGCGCACCTGGTGTAAAAGCTGCTCTCATCATGCAGAGGTCAAGCCAGTCGGGCTCATCCGAGGCTATGGCCGTGAGCACTGTTCAGTTCGGCAGAGAGGGCGCTTTTGTACACACTTTGCGATCGTGGCGGCCCCGTGGGCAGATCTGCAAGCTGCCGCGACACTAACCTCTCGAAGCCCGCCCGCCCGCCTTTCGTGCAGCTTCCTCTGAACAAAACCACCGCTCGCCCTTCAATAGGTTGATGCGTGTCTCCCAGTAAGATTCCTGTCCAAGAACGTGATAATCTTCTTGCCAGTGTTGTAGCTGATGTTGCCCTTGATGCCGCAGCCTACCGCGGCGGGACCAAACTCAATGGCAAGCAGGCCGGCTAGGATCGTGCAGCCAGTCGCGAGCCTCGCCCACAACGGGGTCTCACGCGCATGAGGGCGCCGACCATGGGTTCGGCGGTTCATACGCGTATAACACGTATCTTTCTGAAAAAATCAATGCTCTCGGCTAAGCTACTGAATTATTTGGCTTCCATATAGCGCGTCGGCGGAACCAACTTGTAGACGGGCTATGAAAGGTTAAGCGCGGATGTCTATCGGCCGCCGGCGTTCCCGCTCTGTAAGCCTGCCTGAACTACCCGCGCCGCGGTCAAGCCCCAGGCTCCTGCTCATCCAGCGACCGCCCGATCAATGGCAGGCTGGAAAGACAAGAGCCGATGTCTTCCGATGGTCTCGCCATCAGCTTTGGGCTAACTTCCCCATTCTCCCGCTTCGAGCTCGACACACGGCGGTTTGGATGGCGCACGACAATCTGTGTCGGCTTTGTCGTGTCCGTGACAGACGCCTGAAAGGCCCGTTCGCGCGTTTTGCCGCCGTCTAAGCGGCTGGAATTTAATGACAAAGTTTCTTCTGGGATCGGCCGATCACGCTGGTACGCTTTTTGCGATGCTTGGTGTGAGGCGGCACGAGCTGCCTATCGGCACTTGTGTCGCGGGCAGTCGCGATAATTAGAACGAAGGAAGGAAAGCTATTATGTCAGGTCTGCGTCAGATCGCCTTTTACGGAAAAGGCGGCATCGGCAAGTCCACCACGTCCCAAAATACGCTCGCTGCCCTTGTCGACCTCGGGCAGAGAATCCTCATCGTAGGATGCGACCCCAAAGCCGATTCCACACGCTTGATCCTGAATTCGAAAGCTCAGGATACCGTCCTGGATCTCGCCGCACAGGAAGGCTCGGTGGAAGACCTCGAACTCCAGGACGTGCTCAAGGTGGGCTACAGAGGCATCAAGTGCGTGGAGTCCGGCGGCCCCGAGCCGGGTGTCGGTTGCGCCGGCCGCGGCGTCATCACCTCGATCAATTTCCTCGAGGAGAATGGCGCTTATGACGATGTCGATTATGTCTCCTATGACGTCCTCGGCGACGTGGTATGCGGCGGCTTCGCCATGCCGATCCGCGAAGGCAAGGCCCAGGAGATCTATATCGTCATGTCCGGCGAGATGATGGCGCTCTATGCCGCCAACAACATCGCCAAGGGCATCCTCAAATATGCCCATTCGGGCGGTGTGCGGCTGGGCGGGCTGATCTGCAATGAACGTCAAACCGACCGCGAACTCGATCTGGCCGAAGCACTGGCTGGCCGATTGAATTCCAAGCTCATCCACTTCGTGCCCCGCGACAACATCGTCCAACATGCCGAACTCAGGAAGATGTCGGTGATCCAGTACGCGCCGGACTCAAAGCAGGCAGGGGAATACCGCGCTCTGGCCGAGAAGATCCACGCCAATTCGGGCCAGGGTACGATCCCGACGCCGATCACCATGGAGGAGCTGGAGGAGATGCTGCTCGACTTCGGCATCATGAAGACCGACGAGCAGATGCTTGCCGAGCTTCACTCCAAGGAAGCGGCGAAGGCGGCGGCCCAGTAGTGACATTAGCGCTGCCATGAATCGGCGCGCCTTGCAGAGAACGGCGCCTATTCTTTGAGGCGTCACCCAACCTTGAAAGGGGGACTCATGAGCCGGGAATACGAGAATGACGGTGCTCTTCATGCGAAGCTTATCGAAGAGGTGCTGTCGCATTATCCCGACAAGGCGGCGAAGCGCCGCAAGAAGCACCTCAACGTCGCAAAGAGCGGCAACGAGGCTGGCGGGGAAAGCGAGGTCCTTTCCGAATGCGACGTCAAATCGAACATCAAGTCCATTCCGGGGGTGATGACGATTCGCGGCTGTGCATATGCTGGTTCGAAAGGCGTGGTGTGGGGGCCAGTCAAGGATATGGTCCATATCTCGCACGGCCCGGTCGGCTGCGGCCAATATTCTTGGTCGCAGCGCCGCAACTACTACGTCGGTACAACGGGCGTCGACACGTTCGGGACAATGCAGTTCACCTCCGATTTCCAGGAGAAGGACATCGTCTTCGGCGGCGACAAGAAGCTGGAACAGATCATTGACGAGATTGAAGTCTTGTTTCCGCTCAACAACGGCATCACCGTGCAGTCCGAATGCCCTATCGGCCTGATTGGCGATGACACCGAGGCCGTTTCTCGCAAAAAGACCAAGGAGTATGACAAGACGATCGTGCCGGTACGCTGCGAGGGCTTCCGCGGCGTCTCGCAGTCGCTTGGCCACCACATCGCCAATGATGCAATCCGGGATTGGGTCTTCGACAAAAAGGATGTCAAGTTCGAGGCCGGCCCCTACGACGTCAACGTCATCGGCGACTACAATATCGGCGGCGATGCCTGGGCCTCGCGCATACTGCTTGAGGAGATAGGGCTGCGCGTGGTTGGCAACTGGTCGGGTGACGCCACACTCGCAGAGATCGAGCGCGCCCCGAAGGCTAAGCTCAATCTTATCCACTGCTACCGGTCGATGAATTACATCTGTCGGCATATGGAGGAAAAGTATGGCGTCGCCTGGATGGAGTACAATTTCTTCGGTCCCTCCCAGATCGAAGCCTCTCTGCGCAACATAGCCAAGCATTTTGGGCCGGAAATCGAGGAGAAGACCGAAAAGGTCATTGCCAAGTACAGGCCGCTTGTTGATGCGGTCATCGCCAAGTACCTGTCGCGCCTGGAAGGAAATACCGTGATGCTCTATGTCGGCGGCCTGCGCCCCCGCCACGTCGTCACGGCCTACGAGGACCTCGGCATGGTCATCGTGGGCACCGGCTATGAATTCGCCCACAGCGACGACTATCAGCGCACCGGCCACTACGTGAAGAACGGCACGCTGATCTACGATGACGTGACCGGCTATGAGTTGGAGAAATTCATCGAAGGGATTCGCCCAAATCTGGTCGGCTCGGGAATCAAAGAAAAATACCCGGTGCAGAAGATGGGCATACCGTTCCGCCAGATGCATTCCTGGGATTATTCAGGCCCGTATCACGGCTACGACGGCTTTGCCATTTTCGCACGTGATGTGGATCTCGCCATTAACAACCCGGTCTGGGACCTATTCCACGCGCCTTGGAAAAGAAGCCGGGGCGATGAGCGGGCGATGGCTGCCGAATAAACATTTGCTTCAGCCCCAGTCTCCCACTGAGACGGTGAACTCCCGCGGCCTCTGATCCGCCGGAGCCTGGAACGTCTTGACGTCCTGAGCTGCCGTCCCGCGCAGCCAGATGCAAAAGAGGTAATCATCATGCCGCAGTCGGCTGAAAAAATTCTCGATCACGCTCCCCTGTTCCGCGAGCCGGAATACAGAAAGATGCTCGCTGAGAAGAAGCTAAACTTCGAATGTCCGCACCCCGATGAAATCGTTTCCGATCAGCGCGATTTCACCCAGACGTGGGAATACCGCGAAAAGAACCTCGCCCGCAAAGCGCTTGTCGTGAACCCGGCCAAGGCCTGCCAGCCGCTGGGTGCGGTATTCGCTGCCGCCGGCTTCGAGCGAACCATGTCCTTCGTCCACGGCAGCCAAGGTTGCGTCGCCTATTACCGCTCGCACCTGTCGCGCCATTTCAAGGAGCCTGCCGCGGCGGTCTCCTCCTCAATGACCGAGGATGCGGCGGTGTTTGGCGGCCTGAAGAACATGGTCGACGGGCTCGCCAACACCTACCAGCTCTACGACCCCAAGATGATTGCCGTGTCGACGACCTGTATGGCAGAGGTCATTGGCGACGACCTGCACAGCTTCATCCAGAACGCCAAGGACGAAGATTCAGTCCCGCGCGACTTCGACGTGCCCTTTGCCCACACCCCGGCCTTCGTTGGCAGTCATGTCGACGGCTATGACAACATGGTCAAAGGCATTTTGGAGCACTTCTGGAAAGGTCAGGAGCGTACGCAAATCGAAGGAACCATCAACATCATTCCGGGCTTCGACGGCTTCTGCGTCGGCAACAACCGGGAGCTCAAGCGCCTGCTCGATGTAATGGGCGTGTCCTATACATTGATCCAGGATGCCTCTGACCAGTTCGATACGCCTTCGGACGGTGAATACCGCATGTATGACGGGGGCACGAAGATCAACGAGGTGAAGAAGGCCCTCAACGCCGAGGCAACGCTTTCGCTGCAGCATCACAACGCCCGAAAG
>NZ_RZPH01000099.1:0-10243 GCF_004022825.1 Mesorhizobium sp. M7A.F.Ca.CA.004.04.2.1 | reverse complement strand
ATCTGGCTCAGTACGCGCCGGCAAGGTGCTGATCGCCACCAACGCCTATGGCTGGTCCCTCAATCCGTCATTGCAGCGAACCTATTTCCCGCTGAAAGTCTTCCAGATCGCGACAGCGCCATTGCCCCGTGAAGTACGCAGCCGGTTGCTTCCCGGCGGGCAAGGCGTCGGTGACACCAGACGCAATCTGTTCACCTTCCGCTTCGACGCCGAAAACCGGCTGATCAGCGGCGGCATGAACATCCTTGGCGCTGGTGCCGACACGCGCGTACCGCAGACGATTTGGCGAAGGCTTGGTCGGCATCTCGGTCTGCCCGACCTGCCGCCGCTTGCCTACAGCTGGTCGGGAATGGCAGCGGTTGAACCGGATTTCCTGCCGCACCTGATCGACCTCGGTCCGGGCCTGATCGCCGGACGCGCCTGCAACGGCCGCGGCATCGCGATGACCACGGCGATGGGCAAGGTGCTGGCGGACTGGGCCTCTGGAACCGAGGCCCGCGACCTGCCGCTGCCCTTTGCGTCGCCGGCGCCAATCCCGTTCCATGCCTTGCTGCGGCACGCGCCCAACATGCTGCTCGGCTGGAGCATGCTGCGCGACCGGCTGGACGGGACGAGCTAGGCCGACGGCTACCTGGCAGCGTCAAGGTTTGCCGACAGCACGGCGGCCGCCATCGCGATGTCCTCTTCTATGAAGACCCGCACAGTGGGGCCGCTGCGCTGCTCCAGTGCGGCGACGATCTTGCGATGCGCGTCGTTGGAGTGCGGGATGTAGCGATCGGCCTGCATCAGCAGCTTGAGATAAGGCCCAACCCGCCCCCAGAGGTCGCGGATCATGTTCAAAAGGATCGGCGCGCCGGCATGCTGGTAGATGGCGAAGTGGAACGCCTCGTTCAACGAGAGATAGGCCCTGGCGTCGCTGGCCTCGATGGCACGCTGCATGCCGGCGAGCGTCGCCTGTATGTCAGCCAGTCCGCTTTCGCTCATCCTGGTCGCCGCCATCTCGCCCGCCAGTCCCTCGACGGCGATACGGATGCGCGTCAGTTCCTCGAAGGCAGGCGCGGACAGCAACGGCACGATGACCGAGCGGTTGTTCTGCATCTCGAGCAGTCGCTCGGCGACAAGCCGCTGCAGCGCCTCGCGGATTGGCGTGGTCGAGATGCCGAACGTCTCGGCGAGCTTGCGTATAACCAGCGTCTGCCCCGGGCTGAAGCCGCCTGAAATCAACTCCTGCTTGAGCGCGCCATAAGCGCGGTCATTCAGGGTTTGATGTTCGAGCTTCAGCATGCGATCGGCCCGATCACCAGTTCGACAGCGCGCGATCGAGCGTCTCGGCCAGTTGCTCGGCATTGTCCCTGGCAAACGGCAGTGGCGGCCTGATCTTCAGCACATTGCCGCGCGGACCGCAGGACGAGATCAGCACGCCGTCCTCGCGCATGGCTTCGACGACCGCCGATGTCTTGGTGGCGGCCAGCGCCTCGTCACCGTCCGCCGTCAGCTCGACACCGAAATAAAGGCCGTTGTGCCTGATATCGGCGACCGCGCCACGCCGGCTCTGCAGGGCGCGCAGCAGCTCAGCCGTATAGGCGCCGACATTGCGCGCATTCTCGATCAGTCCTTCACCTTCGATCACCTCCAGAACGGCGAGGCCGACGGCGGCAGCGACCGGATTGCCGCCAAAAGTGTTGAAGTAACCGGTGTTCGAGCCGAAGGAGGCGACAAGTTGCGGCCGCACCAGCACGGCACCCATCGGGTGCCCATCGCCGATCGGCTTGCCCATCGTGATGATGTCGGGCTCGATTCCATAATTGGCGAAACCCCACATTCCCTGGCCAAGCCGGCCGAAGCCGGACTGGACTTCATCGGCGATGATGATGCCGCCGGCCTTTTTGATGTGATCCGCCGCTTCGCGCATCACCGCCGCATCCGGAAAGAAAATACCGTCGCTGGAAAAGGCCGAGTCGAGAAGCAGCGCTGCCGGCCGGATATTCTTTGCGCGCATATCTTCGATGGCGGCCGCGACATTTCTGGCGAAATCATGCGCGGCCCGGCCATGGTCGCGGAACGTGTCCGGCGCTGTCACGGTGCGGTGCTGCGCGGGCACGCCCTTTGCCCCGACCGCCGCCGGCGACAGCTGCGCCGTCGCGATGGTGGCGCCGTGATAGGCAAAGTCGGTGATGATCACCCCGGTGCCGCCGCTGGAATGCTGGGCGATGCGGATGGCGAGGTCGTTGGCCTCGCTGCCGGTGCAGGTGAACATGGCATGACCGAGGTGGGCCGGCACGGTGCCGAGAAGTTTCTCCGCGTAGTCGAGGATGATCTCGCTGAGATAGCGTGTGTGGGTGTTGAGCGTGGCGGCCTGCGCCGACAGCGCCTCGACGACACGCGGATGGCAGTGTCCGACCGAGGCGACGTTGTTATAGGCGTCGAGGAATCTGCGACCCTGGGCATCGTAGAGCCACACACCGCTGCCACGCACCAGATGGATCGGGTTGCGGTAGAAGGCGCGGTAAGTCGGCCCGAGCAGCCTGGCGCGGCGCTCGAGCAGCGCGCGCTCCGATGCAGCCGCGTCGGCATTTGAAGGATATGGCGAGGACTGGGACACGAGCATTTACTCCGGATTGGAATTGTCGAGAAAATAGCGGCGGGCATCGGTGGATGACAGACCATCCAGCTTTTCAAGCGAGGCCCAGACCTCGGTGGCGAGGCGCAGCACATAGTCGCGCTTGGCCGGGAAGCGCTCGGCCTGCCAACTGGCGATGTTGACGATGAGCGCAAGGCGGGCACGGATCAGATTGAAGAGAATGCTGATCTCTTCCTCCTCGAGCGGCTGCACGGACTGATAGCCGGCGACGAAGCGCGCGGCCGGCGCCAGCGGATGGCCTTGCGCCGGCCAGCGATAGACGGCGCCGATGGCGAGGTCGCAGATCAGCGGCGAATGGATCATGTCGCCGAAATCGAGGATGCCGCTGACGACCTCCGGCCGCGACGCGTCCATCACCACATTGTAGGAGTTCATGTCGTTGTGGACGATCTGCGCGCGCAGGGTCGGGATGACCGGCGCCGCATGCTGCTCGAAGGAGTCGATCGCGCGCTCGACCATCGCCCGCCGGCCAACGTCACTGATATGCGCCATCATCGGCCGCGTCTTGGCGACCTTACGGATATCCCAGAGCAGGTCGCTGCCGGCGGCCGGGTGGAAGAAACCGCGCAGCGCCCGGCCAAGGCGGGCGAGGAAGACGCCGAGATTGCGATCCTGCGCATCGGAAGTCGGCGAGCGCGACAGCAGCTGACCGGGCAGATAAGTCACCAGCCGGATGATGCGCGGCGCCGATCCACCAACACTGGCCGCAAATTGCGGCTCGCCTTCAAGGCTTTTGCGCACCGAGGGAACCGGCAAGATGGGGTCGACTGCAAGGATGTGGTCGAGCGCCTTGTTCTGGAAATCGGTGAAGCCGGCCTCTTCCGCCGGATGGGAGATCTTTAGAACGAACTCACGCTCGCCGTCGGCCTGGATGTGGAAATTGTGGTCGCGTTCGCCAGGCAGCGGACGCGCGGTGCCGGTCAGCCCATAGTACCGGCGCAGGATGGCGAGCGCTTCGGCCGCCGAAACATCAGGCGCGTCCTCGGCGAGTGTTTCGCCGAATGCATCGGGGACAGCCGAATTCATGGCTTAGCCTCGATAGGTTCGAGCCCGCACCAGTCGGCGATGAACAGCGCGATGGTCTGGGTGACCTTGCGCACCGAGTCGAGATCGACGGCCTCGTCATAGCCATGCGGCATGCGGCAGATCGGGCCATAGACGATCGCCGGCGTGTCGGCATAGAGGCCGAAGAAGCGTGCATCCGTCGTCGCCGAGGTGACGTGTTCCGTCAGCGGCTCGCCCCAGACGGCGGTATGGCTGCGGCGCAGCACGGATTCCATCTCGTCGGCACCCTCCAGCACATAGCCTTCGGCCATGAAGCCGTTGTAGGTGAGGCTCGGCGGACGATTGGCCAGGAACGGATCGGCACGCGCCGCTTCGGCGATACAGGCCTCGAGCTCGGCTCTCGCGTCTTCGAGCCTCTGGCCGGGATAGGTGGCGACGCGCATCTCGAAGACACATCGCGCCGGAACGCTCGATGTCCATTCGCCCCCTTCGATCTTGCCGAGATTGAAGCGGATCGGGTGCGGGTGATCACGGAAATGCTTGTCGTCGACCTTGCGCGCATTCCAGACGATTTCGAGTTGCTTCAGCGCCTGGATGATGACAAATGCCTTTTCGATGGCATTGGCCCCGGCCGAAAATGCACCCGACGCATGCTGCGGGTCGCCGTCGACCTCGACCCGGAACCAGATCGGCCCGACCTGCGCCCGCATCAGCCTCGGCTCCAGCGGTTCGGGAATGAAGGCGGCGTCGGCGCGGTAGCCGCGCTGCACGCAGGCAAGCGCGCCATTGCCGGTGCATTCTTCCTCGACCACCGACTGCAGGTAAACGTTCGCGGCCGGCTGATAGCCAAGGCTGCGCAAGGCGGTCAGCGCATAGAGACAGGCGGACAGGCCGGCTTTCATGTCGCCGGCGCCGCGGCCATGCATCCAGCCGTCCTCGATCACCGGGTCGTAGGGATCGCGCACCCAGCGGTCGAGCGGTCCGGTCGGAACGACATCGATATGGCCGTTGAGGATCAGCGAGCGGCCGGTCGCGTTTCGCGGCGTATGCGTGGCAACGACATTGAAGGCGTCGTCATAAGAAACTGCCACGGGTGAAAAACCCGGCAGGTCGCGAATCGCATCGACATCGACGCGCCACATGTCGACGGCATAGCCGTCAGCCTCAAAGGCAGCCGCCATGAACGATTGTGCGGCATGTTCCTCGCCACGCTGCGAAGGAAAACGCACGAGGTCTTGCAGAAACGCTACCTGCCGCGCGAAGCCGTCATCGACCGCGCTCAGAATGGCCTCGTCCGCAATCCGCTCAGGCATCATATTTCACTTTCTTCTGAATGGTGTATCATATCTCATATGCCATTCCTGTGAAATGCAAGAGGCATACGCGCCAAACTTTCAGTCCAGGGTTTGCCGTTCGATGCTGCCATGGTCTTGGGGAGTTGGCATCGGATGCAGCAAGCCGATACTGCTATCTCTGGAAGACATGACGGGGAATGCGTTGATCACCGAAGACACGATGCAGGCCGAAATCACCGATCTCGCCATCGGCTACCATCGCCTGCCGGCGGGCAAGCTTGCCAATGCGGTGACGTGGATGGAGGCGCGCTCTCCGCAGCCCGATCTCGCGCACCCCTTGGCCATGACACGGATCACGACGCCCGACTGCGCTTCCTATCGGGCGATCTTCCTCGAGATCGGCGCGCCCTGGCTTTGGGACCGTGTTTCCGAAATGTCCGATGCCGAAATCACCTCGCATTTCGCCGACCCGCGCCAGCATCTCTACTACGGCCATGACGAGACCGGCGCCCATCTCGGTATGGTCGAATTCTTCGTCGCCGACAGCAGCGAGATCGAGATCATCTATTTTGGCCTGTTCCCGTCCCTGACCGGCAGGGGTTTCGGCAAACGGCTGATGGCCGGGGCACTGGACCTCGCATGGTGTCTCAACCCGAGCCGCATCTGGCTGCATACAAGCAGCTTCGATCATCACAGTGTCATCGGGTTCTACAGTGCCTGCGGGTTCGTGCCCTTCGCGACCGGATTTGAGATCGTCGACGATCCCCGGATCAAGGGAACCTTGCCGCGCGATGCCGCACCGCAGATTCCGCTGATCGAAACGGAGTGGAGCAATGGCAAGGGAGCCGCGCTTTCCCCGGAAAAGCGACAAGTTGCGCGGACCTAGATGAGAACAGCCCCGCAATCCGTCAGCCAAGCGTCGCCGCACCATCGCCGATGGGTTCGCCGCGAGACCATCCTGTCGACGCTGGAGCGCCATATCGACACGCGCATCGTGCTGTTCGCCGCGCCCGCCGGCTTTGGTAAATCGACGACGATGGCGCAATGGGCCGCGGAAGTCGCGCGCCACGGTCGGCTGACCGCTTGGCTGTCTTGCGAAGCGACGGACAATGACGAGGGCGCCTTCCTGTCGCATCTGGTGGGCGCGCTGCGCCAACTGGTCCAGAGTCCGGCGGAACTCGATCTTGCCTTCCAGTCGAGCCCGATCCCCCAGCTCGATGTCGTGCTCTCGGCACTTGTGGCGGGTCTGGCGGCGCGCCAGGCCGACATCACCCTGTTCTTCGACGATTACCACGCCGTCGAGGCGCCGGCGGTGAAGCGGTTCATGGAGCGTCTGACCCGGCAGGCGCCGGCAAACGTCGCCTTCGTCATCGGCTCGCGCAGCCTGCCCGACCTGCAGCTCGGCAAGCTCCGGGTGCTTGGCGACGTCTTCGAAATCGGCCCGGACGATCTGCGCTTCGCCTCGTCAGAAGCGGAAGCCTTCTTCAACGACAAGCTGGGCTTGAGCGTCAGCAGCGGTGCGGTGGAAACCCTGTGCTCGCGCACCGAAGGATGGGCCGCCGGCCTGCAACTGGCCTCGCTGTCGCTGAGTGCCGCACATGCACCCGAAACCGTCATCGGCAACTTCACCGGCGCCAACCGAAACGTCGCCGACTTCCTGATGGGCGAAGTGTTCCTGGAACTGCCGCCGGCAATCGCAAAATTCCTGCTCTACAGTTCGATCTTCGAACGCTTCAGTGCCGAGGCCTGCCGAGCGGTGATGCGGGCGGCCGATGCCGAGGCGGCGATTACCGAGATCGAGACGCGCAACCTGTTCCTGGTGCCGCTCGACGAAGAACGGCGCTGGTTCCGCTACCATCATCTGTTCCGCGATTTCCTCAGCCGAGAAATGGAGCGGCGCGAACCGGAGATGATCGCGCCGCTGCATCTGGCGGCCGCCGAATGGTTCGGCGAGCGCAAGATGCTGACAGAGGCGATCGGGCACGCGTTGGCCGCCGGCGACCAGGCCCGCGCGGCGGTGTTCGTCGAGAACAATGCGCTCGACCTCATCGCCCAGTGCCAGCTCCTCTATGTGCGTCAGTTGCTTGCGCTGCTGCCGAGGACGCTGATTGACCAGCGCATCCGGCTGCAACTCGTCGTGCTGTGGCTGGCGGTGCACAGCAGCCAACCCGAGATTGCGCAGCAGACGCTTAGCAACGCGCGCAAGCTGGTCGAGGCCGGACCGGCCGACGGCAGTGACCCGGGCACCATGACCGGCACGACGATAAAGGCCGAGCTCGTGGTCCTCGCCGCTGCCGTGCACAGCACGCTGGAGCAGTTCGATCAGGCGCGCGACACAGCCCTTGCGGCCCTGCGCGTCATCGCGCCCGATGCCTGGTTCATGGAGGGCGCGACCGCCAACGTCATAGGCTACAACCTCTATGCGCTGGGCGACCTCGAAGGTGCCCGCGCCGCCATCGACGCGGCACGACGGGCGCACGAGCGAAGCGGCAGCCTGCTCGGCGTCACCATCGCCAATTGCTACATGGCCGTGATCGAGCGTTCGGCGGGCCGCCTGCCCGCCGCAGAGCGGCTGCTGCGCAACGCCATCATCGAAGCCAGGGCGCGGATCGGTGCAAACTCCTATGCCGAAGCCCTAGCCGGAACGCTGCTTGCCGAACTCGCCTACGAGACCAATGCGTCGGGCGAGGCGTTGACGCTGGTCGAGAATCTCGGACCGCAGATCGAAGGCGCGGCGGTCATCGTCTATCCCCTGGCCAGCGTGCCGACCTATGCCCGCGTGCTGCAGCTGACGGGCCGCACCGAAGCGGCATTGGATATGCTGGAGCGCGTCTATCAACGCGTGCGCGGCACGGTGTATCGCCGCCTGGCATCGATGATCGTGCATGACCGCATACGCGTGCTGCTCGACCAGAGCCGCAATGCTGAGGCGCGCGCGCTGCTGACCGAGCATCGCGGCGAAGGGACCGAGGCTTCGATGGCCATCACCACAGCCAACGAGTTCGAGTTCTTCGCCGAAGGCCGCCTGCTGACGGCCGAGAAATCCTATGCCGCGGCCGCCCGAATTTTCGACGAATTGTTGGTGCGAACGAAAAGCAGCGGGCGCATGCGCCGCCATATCCTCGCGCTGATCCTGCGCGCCAAGGCAGTCAGCGCCACCCATGACCAACGCGTGGCGGACCGTTATCTTCTCGAAGCACTTCGTCTTGCTCAGCCGTCAGGCTTCATCCGTTCCTTCGTCGACGAGGGAAGGCCTGTTATCGACGGGTTGATGCGGCTGCGTGCGGCCCAGGCAAAGACCGATCCAGCACTGTCAGCCTATGCCACGCGCATCATCGACGCCGCGCAGACAATGCCTGCCGCGACTCGCAAGCTGGCCGCACCAGCCGCTGAGAAGGAACAGCTCACCCAGCGCGAGGCCGAACTGCTGCGCTATCTCACTGAGGGCATGTCCAATCGCGATATCGCCTTGGCGCTGTCGGTGAGCGAAACCACGGTGAAATGGCACCTGAAGAACATTTTCGGCAAGCTTGCGGTATCCAACCGGGTGCAGGCGGTGCGCGCCGCGCAAGGGTCAGCAGGCGCCCATCCCCCTCCGAAGGGAGGGGTATAGAATAACGGGCACAACCCCTCTTTCGGGTCGGGCCACATGATCGTCAGCCTGCTAGCGTCACCTGGTTTTCGGAGGACGCTGCGGATGGCGACAGGCTACGTTTTTCACGAACAGCTGATGTGGCACGACACCGGCCCCAGCGCCGACATGATGCCGCCCGGCCGTTTCGTGGAACCCGGCCGCCATCTGGAATCGCCCGGCTCGAAGCGCCGGCTGAACAACCTCATCCAGGTCAGTGGCCTGTCGCGTCATCTGGTGCCGATCATCCCAGAGCCAGTCTCGATCGAGGACCTGCTGCGCGTGCACACGCAACGCCATGTCGACGATATCCGCATGCTGAGCGAACGTGGCTCCGGTTTCGCCGGACCACAGGCGCCGATCGGTCTCAACAGCTTCGACATCGCGCTGCTGTCTGCCGGCACCACCTATGCCGCCATGCGCGCGGTGCTGACCGGCCGCGTCGACAATGCCTATGCGTTGGCGCGGCCGCCGGGGCATCATGCCGAACCCGACCAGGCGATGGGCAACTGCCTGTTCTCCAACATCGGCGTTGCTGTCCGCCGGCTGCAGCATGAAGGTTTGCTCGGGCGCGCGGCGATAGTCGACTGGGATGTGCACCACGGCAACGGCACCGAGACGGTGTTCTATTCCGACCCGTCGGTGCTGACCATTTCCGTGCATCAGGACAATCTCTACCCGACCGGGCGCGGTGCGCTGGCCGACAACGGGAAAGATGCCGGCAAAGGCTACAACATGAACATACCTCTGCCGGGGGGCAGCGGCACCGGCGCCTATGAAGCGGCTTTCGACCGCGTCATCGCACCTGCGCTGCGCGCCTACAGACCGGACCTCGTCATCGTCGCTTCCGGCTTCGATGCGTCAGGCTTTGATCCGCTCGGCCGCATGATGCTCAACAGCGAATGCTTCAGGCGGCTCGCCGCGCGCATGGTGGCGCTGGCCGCCGAGACCTCGCAAGGGCGTCTGATCATGACCCATGAGGGCGGCTACTCCGAAGGTTATGTGCCGTTCTGCGGCCATGCCGTCATCGAGACGCTGGCCAATCACCGTACCGAAGTGGTCGATCCGCTGTCGGACCATATCGACGAGTGGGCTGGGCAGGATCTGCAGCCACACCAGGCTGCTGCGATCGATGCCGCAGAGGGGCTGCTCGCCGGCCTGCGCCAACGTCTCGCAAGCGCGGCCTGACGCGATGGATTTTCTCATCACCACGCTGCTCAACGCGCTGACGCTGATCAGCATCCTGATGCTGGTCGGGCTCGGGCTGGCGATCAGCTTCGGGCTGATGAACGTGACCAATTTGGCGCATGGCGAGTTCGTCACCGTCGGTGCTTTCGCGGTCTATTTCGTCCAGAGCATGGGCGGCTCGTTCTGGCTGGGCCTGGCCGCCGCGCCCATCGCCGGCGCGGTGGTCGGCTGTATCCTCGAATTCGCCATCATCCGCCATCTCTATTCCAGGCCTGTCTCGACCGTGCTCGCCACCTGGGGCGTCAGCCTGATCCTGCAGCAAGGGCTGGAACTGACCTTCGGCCTCGGCGCCAAGCCGGTGACGCCGCCGATCGAGGGCACGCTCGATCTCGTCTTCACCGTCTATCCGGCCTACCGGCTGATCCTGATCGGCATCGCCATGCTGACCTTGCTCGGCGTCATCCTGCTGATCAGCCGGACGCC
>NZ_RZPH01001000.1:0-2155 GCF_004022825.1 Mesorhizobium sp. M7A.F.Ca.CA.004.04.2.1 | reverse complement strand
GCCCGCGACCATGCGGCGATGCTGGAGAAGGGCGTCGAATTCCGCGAAGCACCGCGCTTCGAGCCCTATGGCACGGTGGCGGTTTTCGCCGATCTGCATGGGAATCTCTGGGATCTGATCGAACCAAAACGATAGGCTGACGGCCGGCTTTTCCCCGGCAAGGGAAAGCGGCCTAACCCCAGTTGCTTTTTCCCAGCGCTCAGCCTATATCGCCGGTTCTTGAACGCGCCCATCGTCTAGCGGTCAGGACACCGCCCTCTCACGGCGGGAACAGGGGTTCGATTCCCCTTGGGCGTACCAAGTTTTTCGACAAATTTGCAGGATGCCGTCGATTTCGTTCTGAAGTCGACGACCTCGATACTGTGGCGTTTGGGAAACCAGATCTGCACAGGTAGCCGCAGCCTTGAAAATCCCAGTGGCACCAACCACTCAGGCCTTCATTTCATTCGTCTGGTAAACGTTAACGGACCCGAAACCGAGAACCTTAACGCCCCCGCAACTCACGGCGATATATTAGTTGTCGCTTTATTAGCTGTAGGAGGTTGACATGAAGAAAATAGCCTGCCGTTTCGCTTGGGACGAGTCTGGCGCGACCGCGATCGAGTATGGCTTGATCGCGGCTCTTATCGCGCTCGCGATCATCACCGGCGCCGGGGCGGTTGGCAATTCGCTCAACGGGATCTTCACGAACGTCGGCACTACGGTCAACAGCAGCGGCTCGTAAGTCGGTACCTCAATTCGGTCGGCCGTCGGCCGGATCGTCGACCCTCAGCCTCCAAAAGCGTAACGTGTACGCCCTTCCGATGTCCGGCATCGGAAATGCGGACGGCGCACTCTCAATCATCCGGCTTATCCGTTGCGTCGCTGCGTTCGTCGCTTCTGGCGCCGTGGGGCTGTTTGCATTAGCATCACGTCACGGATCCTGAGGCACGGTTCCAGCGGCGCACAGAACGCCGGATGCCGGGCAGATTCGCCGACCAGTTGATGCCGTGGGGAGGAAGGCCAATGCAGAAGCTGCAATCTCAGGGCGTCCACCACATCACGCTGGTCGGCGCCGGGCGCCAGACCTCTATCGATTTCTGGGAAGGCGTGCTCGGCATGCCGTTCATCTTCGAACAGCCCAACCTCGACAAGCCGAGGGAAAGCCATCTCTATTTCGATCCCGGCGACGGCCGGCTGATCACCATCTTCACCGACGAGAGCCGCACACCGGAGAAGCGGCGCACGCCGACCGATCCGGGCTGTGTCCACCACATCGCCTTTTCGGTGTCGCGCGTCACCTTCCTGCAGGCGGTCTCCCGGCTTGACGAGCGCGGCATCAAGCACAGCGGCGTCAAGGATCGCGGTTTCATGGATTCGATCTATTTCGAGGATCCGCTCGGCCTGCTGATCGAACTGGCGTCCTACCGCTTCGAACCGCCAGCGGGCTTCACCCACGCCGATGTGCTGATGGAAGCGCACAGGCTGCGGGTCGCGCGCGGCGACTACAACATCGCCGAAGTGCATCTCGCCGATGCGATCCAGGCGCTCGTCGAACGTTCCCGCGCCACCTTGTCGGACGATCGGGCGCCGAAGAACCCATACTGAACAGACCAGAGGGAGGAACAAGATGGCCAAGACAGCGACGAAGACTGCCGGGAAATCCGCGGCCAAAGCTGCCGCCAAGCCGGCCGCGAAAGCTGCGGCAAAGCCAGAAGCCAAGGCGGCCGCCAAGCCTGCGGTGAAGGCGACGGCAAAAGCCGCGCCCAAGGCCAAGCCGGCCAAGAAGCCGGCGTTGAAGCTCAGCATGCTGAAGCCCAGCGTCAACAACATGACCGTGCGGGTGTTTGCGCGCGCGGCCGGTTTCGACCATGCCGAGACCGATGCCTGGGGCCACACCCGTTCGCCGGAGTTCATGGCGCGAAATCCCGCCCATTTGACACCGATGATCGAGGACAAGGGCCTCCCTAGAGGCGTGTTGTGGGAAAGCTGCGCCATCATGCAGTATCTCGCCAACAAGCACGGGCTGGAGAAATTCTATCCGAAGGCGCCGGCCAAGCGGGCGATGGTCGACAGTGCCATGTTCTACCTGATCGGTACGCTCTACCCTTATGTGGCGCGCGCCACCTATCCGGCGCTCGGCTTCCCACAATATGCCGGCGAGGTCGGCCACAGC
>NZ_RZPH01000999.1:0-2159 GCF_004022825.1 Mesorhizobium sp. M7A.F.Ca.CA.004.04.2.1 | reverse complement strand
GGACCGGGAGGGCACCGTCTGCAGGCCGGGGCAGGCCGGACGGGATTCTGGTGCCGCGACGGATCAAACCACCGCGACGAATTGTCTCTTAAAGCAGCGTCAACTGCACCTGGTCTTTCCCGGCGGCAACGAACTGGTCGGTCCGCAGCGTGCGCCGTTCGGCATTGAGGCCGAGCCGCTTGGCTGTGATCTCGAAGCGCCGGCCGATCTGCCAGGCATAGGGACCGGCGCCCTTCATGCGTTTGCCCCATTCCGAATCGTAGTCCTTGCCGTCACGCATCGACCGGACCAGCGACATCACATGGCGGTAGCGGTCGGGATAATGACGCAGCAGCCAATCCTTGAAGATCGGGCTGACCTCCAGCGGCAGCCGCAGGATCACGTAGCCCGCTTCGCGCGCGCCCGCCGCACATGCGGAATCGAGGATGCGTTCCATCTCCGGATCGGTCAGGCCCGGAATGATCGGCGCCACCATGACCGACGCCGGAATGCCGGCATCCGAAAGCTGCCGGATCGCTTCCAGCCGCTTGGTCGGCGTCGACGCGCGCGGCTCCATGGTGCGCGCCAGCATGCGGTCGAGCGTCGTCACCGACAGCGCTACCTTGGCGAGCCCGCGTTCGGCCATGCGCGACAGGATATCGATATCGCGCGTCACCAGAGCGGACTTTGTCACGATGCCGACCGGATGGCCGCGCGCTTCCAGCACTTCGAGGATTTCGCGCATGATCCGGTATTGCTTCTCGATCGGCTGGTAGGGGTCGGTGTTGGTGCCGATGGCGATGGTGCGCGGCTGATAGCTGTCCTTCGAAAGCTCCTTGTCGAGCAAGCGCGCCGCATCAGGCTTGGCGAACAGCTTGGATTCGAAATCCAGACCCGGCGACAGGCCCATGAACGCGTGCGTCGGGCGGGCAAAGCAATAGACGCAGCCATGCTCGCAGCCGCGATAGGGGTTGATGGAACGGTCGAAGGAAATGTCGGGCGATTCGTTGCGGGTGATGATGGTGCGCGGCTTCTCTACCTGCACTTCGGTCTTGAAAGGCGGCAGTTCTTCCAGCGAATTCCAGCCATCGTCGAACACGTGCCGGCTGACTGGCTCGAACCGGCCGGACGGATTGATGCCAGCCGACCTGCCGCGGTTGCGGTCCGGGCGGACACGCATGCCGCTCTGCTCGACCATCGCGTTGGCCATCTCGGCTCTTCCTGCTCCGAAAGCTGCAATGTCGGCGCGCACGATCTGTTCCATTTTCGCCCGCTCCCAGGGACTGTCCGTGTTGTGTCGAATCGCTCTGTTCATGAAATTATTCCTATTTTACTGGTGGGAACAAAGCAAGAACTTTCTATGGTGCGATGCAAAAACTGGCGCTGTCCGGCGCTTTCCGCTATTCGGCTAAGGATGCTCAGTGTTCTCATCGAAACCCGCAATGACGAGGAGGGCCTCGCCCGCACGCTCGCCTCGCTGATTGGCGGAGCGGTCGAGGGCGTGGTGCGTGAAGTCATCGTCTGCGACACAGGCTCCACCGACCAGACGCATCGTGTGGCCGAGCATGCCGGCTGTCAGTACGTGACGGGCGGTGTCGCTGCCGGCATCCGCCAGGCCAAGGGGGATTGGTTGCTGCTCCTGGAGCCGGGCGCGCGGCTGGTGGAGGGCTGGATCGATGAAGTTGTCGCCCACACGGCCAGGCAGACCATGGCGGCACGGTTTTCGCGCACGCGAGCCAGTCGCACGCCATTCCTGGCCCGGGTCTTTTCGGGAAACCGCGCCTTGGCCGACGGCTTGCTGATCAGCAAGCGTCAGGCAGCTGCCGCGGCAAAGAGCGCCGGCAGTGCCGGGACCATCGCCCGCGGCCTCGCGACGAAGCGGCTCGACGCGGAGATCTGGATGGCGCCGGCCAAGCAGGAGCGCCGCTCGTCGACGTGATTTTTGCAGTTGCTCAGGTCATTGTGCATTGCACAAAATCTGACGCGGGGTTAGCTTCCGTTCAAGCGGGAATTGGGTTTGGACATGCCGAGAGGCGAGCACCGATGCGGCATCGGTGGTGCTCTCATAGCCGAGGACCCAATGAAGCTTTCAACCCCCGACACATCCGGCGCGGCCAGTCTCGAGGCCATTGCGCGCAACGGCAGCCTGCTGCGGCGCATCGCCGTACGTATTCCAACCT
>NZ_RZPH01000998.1:0-2159 GCF_004022825.1 Mesorhizobium sp. M7A.F.Ca.CA.004.04.2.1 | reverse complement strand
GGGAAGCGGAAGTGCGGCCGCAAGTGCATCCGGCGATCGACAAGATGCAGCATCGCCTGAACGGTGACTTTTCGGGCGACAAGGTGCCGGCGACCAGGATCTATATCCTCAAGCGCGGCGAAGGGGCTGGCATCACGCCCTTGCCCGCCATTGCCGCCCTGCCGGCCATCATCAAATTCTCCTATGTGACGCGCTTCGGCCGCGCGGCCCTCCCCGACGACTTCGCGGCGGCGCATCTTCGGCAATGTTCATGGATTGCCAACCATATCGGCGTGCGGCGGCTGGAAGTCCCGACGGGCCTGGACAGGATCGGTGAAGCCGTGGAACTGATCGAAAAGGATCTGTCGGCTGGCAGCCGGCGGTCGTAAGCGCAACCATGTCGAAGCCCCCAACCCTTCGCCTGTCGCTGTTTCGAGAAATTGCCGCATTCGGCGCCGCCATTGCCCGGATCGGCGGCCGGCGAACATGGACGGCGCTTTTCTTCCTCATCCTCGGCAGCCTGACCGAGGGCATCTCCATCCTGCTGCTCATCCCGCTGCTGCATCTGGTCGGACGCGCCGACCAGGATTTCGCTGTTCGGCTGCCCAACAATGATTTCGTGCGCTGGCTGGTGCCTGACGGCACGCTGCAACTGACGACCGTGCTTTGCATGCTGGTCGGGCTTGTTGCAGCGCAGGCGGCGTTCAATCGCTTCAAGTCGGTCTACATGGCCAAATTGCTGTTCGATTTCGTCAACCGCGTTCGCATGAACCTGTTCGAAAGCATCGGCAAGGCGCGCTGGGGCGTTTTTACCCGCATGCGCAGTTCCGACCTCGATCATGCCCTGACCGGCGACATCGACCGCGTCCAGGGCGCGGCGTTCTCACTGCTGATGCTGGTGCAGATCGCCGTTCTTCTGGCTGGCTATCTCCTGGTTTCCATGTTCATCTCGCCGGTCATGACGCTGTTTGCCGTCGTCATCGGCATGCTGATGTTCGTGGCGCTGCAGCCCTTCCGGACACGGGCCACTGCCTTCGGCCGTGTGCTGACCGCCAATCGACAGGATCAGTACCGGACGGTCTCGGAATTTCTCGGCGGCATCAAGGTGGCCAAGAGCCTGAACGTCGAGGACAGCTATTTCGCGCAGCTGCGGTCGACGCTTGAGAAGATGAAGGCCGACAACATCGACTATGTGCGCAACAGCACCATCGGCACCGCGGTATTCCAAGTGGCGAGCGTGGTGGGCCTGAGCCTGTTCATCTATGTGGCTTTGGTTCGCTTCAACCTGTCGCTGGCCGAGATCGTCGTCCTGCTCCTGGTCTTCATGCGCATCGCGCCGCGCTTCATGGACATGCAGACGCAAGCCCAGCAAGTGCTGATCAACCTGCCCGCCTTTACGGCAATGCGCAGCCTGCAGGCACGTTTCGATGCCGAACGCGAACCAGGCCATACCGAGTTCGCCGACGCCGGGACACTCTCCCTCAATACGGGATTGAATATTCGCGGTGTCTCCTTCGCCTATGGAGATGCTGGCGACAAGGTGGTGGTGAGCGGCATCACCTTCGGCCTGCCGGCCGGCAAGGTCACCGCCCTGATCGGCCCGTCCGGATCGGGCAAGAGCACGATCGCCGATATGCTGCTTGGCCTGCTGGAGCCCACCACCGGCATGATGCTTGTCGACGGCGTCGAGATTGATGCCAGCAATCGCCGTCGCTGGCGCGACCAGGTGGCCTATGTGCCGCAGGACGTGTTCCTCCTGCACGACACGATCGCGGCGAACCTGCGCCTTGCCGCGCCACGGGCCAGCGATGGCGACCTGTGGGCCGCGCTGCATCAGGCGCACGCCGGCGAGTTTGTCGAACGGCTCGACCTCAGGCTCGAGACGGTGGTCGGCGATCGCGGCGTGCGGCTCTCGGGCGGCGAACGCCAGCGCATCGCGCTCGCGCGCGCGCTGCTGCGCAAGCCGTCACTGCTCATCCTGGACGAGGCGACCAGCGCGCTCGACTGGCAGAACCAGTCGCTGATCGCCAGGTCGATCGACGGATTGCGCGGCACGATGACGATCCTGACCATCGCGCACCGGCCGTCGATGATTGCCTTCGCCGACTGGGTGGTGGCGATGGAAAACGGCCGTATCGTCGAGGTCGGCCAATATCAGCGGCTGAAGGAAAAAACCGGCA
>NZ_RZPH01000997.1:0-2160 GCF_004022825.1 Mesorhizobium sp. M7A.F.Ca.CA.004.04.2.1 | reverse complement strand
CGGCAAGCGCGAACAGGTCGGCTAGGCAGCGCGTGGTTTCGCTGACGCTGGAAACGCCGGTGCTGACGGTGAACTCGAATCGACTGGTGGCCGCTGAAGCCTTGATCGCATGGCGAATGCTTTCGCCAAGCAGCCTGGCGACCGAGTGCGGACAAGAACTGAGTATGGCGAATTCCTCACCGCCGATGCGGAACACCTGGTCCTCGGGACTGGCGACCTCGCGCAGCAGCGCGGCAACGGCCTTCAACACCTTGTCGCCTTCGGCATGGCCGAAACGGTCGTTGATCGATTTGAAATGATCGACATCGATGATCAGCAGGCTGAGCGGCCTGGCGGTGCGCAGGCTGACCTGGACGGCGGCTTCACCGTCGGCGTCGAAGCGCCCGCGGTGCAGCAGGCCGGTCAGCCCGTCACGGCCGACATGTTCGACCAGCGCCTCGTAGCGTTCGCGATAGGTCAACGTATCGAAGATATCGGTCAATCCGCGCGGCGCAGTGACCTGGCGCTCCTCAAACCATTTGAGATAGGCAACGAGCATGGTGCTGAAGGTCACCGCCGCCGCCATCTTGGCGAACCAGCCGCCGAAAAAGACGGCTATCGGCGCGCCGGCAACGAAATGCAGGGCGGTGAAAAAACCGGCCTGGTCGAAGGTCCGCACGCAAGCGACCGAAATCAGGATGCGCGCGAACGGCGCCTTGCGAAGATACCGACCAAGCTTTTCGTAGAGCAGGATGATCAGGATGGCATCGACGAACAGCAGCGTCGTGCCCCACACCATCAGCCAACCCATCTGGTCGATGAAGCCGATGTCTGGAAGCCTGCCGTCGGGAAGTGCCGCGATGACGTGCAGGCGCAGCAGCAGCACCAGCCCGATCATCAGCGCATTGCCGAGCAGCAGGCCGTAGATCGGCTGACGCACGGTTGCAGCGTCCTCCTTCATATAGAGCAGCAAAAGCATGACCAGCTTGCCGGAAAACAGCACCGCCGAGCCAGGCGAGACCATGCCGAACGGCAGAGCGACGTAAAAGACGCTGGCGAGATAGGTCTCGAGGAAGTGCATGACACCGAGCGCGCAGACGAATACGCCGAGGCCGATACGCCGTCTGAAGCGGAAAAGCGTCACCATGACGCTGAAGTAGACGACCGCTTCGGCAAGGAGCAGGAAACTGTTCAGCAATGCCGTCGACCCGATCTCTTTCTCGAAATCGCGAATAGCGAGCGATTCCACTCCGATCCTGTTTTGACGCCGAAGAGTTAACCGGAGATTTCAGCACGCTTCGTGCTGGTGGAAAACTTCGGCGATTGGCGGACACTTCCGCGTGTGACCGGGCAGATATGGCAAAAGCGATTGCCGTTCGCCGCCGCATCGCCTACATAGCGGCCAACCTCCACTCAATTCGACAGATCCAGTCAGTTTTCTGGGCCAGTCAGTTTTTCAGGGAAAGCGCGCGTGGCACGCCAGTTCATCTATCACATGGCCGGCCTCAACAAGGCCTATGGCACCAAGAAGGTGCTCGAGAATGTCCATCTCTCCTTCTATCCCGACGCCAAGATCGGCATCCTCGGCCCCAACGGTTCGGGCAAGTCGACGATCCTCAAGATCATGGCCGGGCTCGACAAGGAGTGGAACGGCGAAGCCTGGCTGGCCGAAGGCGCCACTGTCGGCTACCTGGCGCAGGAGCCTGCGCTCGATCCGGACAAGACCGTGTTCGAAAATATCATGGAAGGTGTCGCCGCCAAGACTGCCGTCATCGAACGCTATAACGAATTGATGATGAACTATTCCGACGAGACGGCCGACGAGTCGGCCAAGCTCCAGGACGAAATGGACCGGCTCAACCTTTGGGATCTCGAACAGCAGGTCGAGATGGCGATGGAAGCGCTGGGCTGCCCGCCCAAGGATTCGGAAGTCACCAAGCTTTCGGGCGGCGAACGCCGCCGCGTCGCACTTTGCCAGCTTCTGCTGCGCCAGCCCGACCTTCTGCTGCTCGACGAACCGACCAACCATCTCGACGCCGAGACCACGGCGTGGCTGGAAAAGCATCTGCGTGCCTATCCGGGCGCCGTGATGATCATCACCCACGACCGCTACTTCCTCGACAATGTCACCGGCTAGATCCTCGAACTCGATCGCGGCCGCGGCATTCCTTATGAGCTGTC
>NZ_RZPH01000996.1:0-2165 GCF_004022825.1 Mesorhizobium sp. M7A.F.Ca.CA.004.04.2.1 | reverse complement strand
GGATTCTCGGCCGAGCTGGTTGCATCCGGCATCGACAATCCACGCGTCGTGCGCGTCGCGCCGAACGGCGACCTGTTCGTCGCCGACAGCAAAGCCAACCAGGTCCGCATCTATCGCCTCGCCGAAGGCGGTGCGAGCCCTGTGCAGGACGGCATCTTTGCCGGCAGTCTCAAACGGCCCTATGGCATTGCCTTCTATCCGCCGGGCGCTGACCCGCAATGGGTCTATGTCGCCAATAGCGACAGCATCGTGCGCTTTGCCTACCGCAATGGCGACCTGAAGGCCTCCGGCGATCCGGAAACCATCGTCGGCAACATCCCGGCCAATCATCACTGGACCCGCGACATCGCCTTCTCGCCTGATGGCAAGACGCTTTATCTGTCGGTCGGCTCGGGATCGAATGTCGCCGAGCGCATGGGCAAGGAACCGAAGGGCGGCCTCGACGCCTGGGCGAAGTCGCAGCCGTTGGGTGCAGCCTGGGGTTCCGAAGACGGCCGCGCCGGCGTGCTGGCCTTCGATCCCGATGGCAAGAACGGCCGCATCTTTGCCACCGGCCTGCGCAACTGCTCGGGTATGACCGTGCAGCCGGCGACCGGCGCGCTGTGGTGCGTCGTCAACGAACGCGATGCGCTTGGCGACAATGTGCCGCCCGAATACGCGACCGTGGTCAAGGAGGGCGCCTTCTATGGCTGGCCCTGGTACTATATCGGCGACAATGAGGATCCGCGCCACAAGGGTGAGCGCCCCGATCTTGCCGGCAAAACGACCGTTCCCGATGTGCTGATGCAGGCGCATTCGGCTCCGCTCAACATCGCCTTCTACGAAGGGAAGAGCTTTCCGGCCGAATACAAGGGCGATGCTTTCGTCGCTCTGCACGGTTCATGGAACCGCGGCAACCGGACCGGCTATAAGGTGGTGCGATTGCTGTTCAAGGACGGCAAGCCGACCGGCGAATATGAGGATTTCATCACCGGCTTCGTCTCCAACGGCGAGGTCTGGGGCCGGCCGGTCGGTGTGGCGGTGACCATGGATGGCGCGCTGATCGTCACCGAGGACGGCAACGGTACCATCTGGCGTGTCACCCATGGCGACGGTCGCTCCTGATCTGCTTGGGTAGCGCAGGCCCCCTCACCCGGATTGCCAACCGAATTGCGAAGAGCAATTCGGGACAATCCGACCTCTCCCCGGCGGGTAGAGGAGGTAGGCGGGCCCGTGCTCGTCTCTTCTCCCCAGTGGGGAGAAGGTGGCCGCGAAGCGGCCGGATGAGGGGGCTTCGTGAGGCGAGGCCCCCGATATCTGGTGCAATAGAATCCGACCCCAGGGAATTCAATCTTAGCCGGTCCCATGCGACAAGGCATTCTGATCTGAGACGAATGCCATGACCCTTACCGGATTCCTCGCCTACAGCGCCGCCCTCGGCATCGCAGCCGCGATCCCTGGTCCCGGCATCACCGCGCTGGTCGCGCGTGCGCTCGGCTCCGGCTTCCGCTCGTCGCTGGCGATGTCCTTTGGCCTGATGGTGGGCGACATCACCTATCTGACCGCCGTGGTGCTTGGCCTCGCCTTCGTCGCACAGAGTTTCGGCATGGTTTTCCTGGCCATCAAATGGCTCGGCGTCGCCTATCTCGCCTTCCTCGGCTGGCGCTTCTGGAACAGCGGCATCACGCCCGAGACCGTCGAGGCCCGAACGGGCAGCGCGGGATTGCTGTCGAGCTTTGCCGCCGGCCTGACTGTCACGCTCGGCAATCCGAAGACGATGATCTTCTATCTCGCCATCACGCCGACCATCGTCGACCTGAAAACCATCACGCTGGCAGACTATGGTATCCTCGTCGCGCTGACCGTTGTCGTGCTGTTGGTGGTGCTGGTGCCGTATCTTGCGCTGGCTGCCAAGGCGCGCTGGTTCCTGAAATCTCCGCGCGCGCTCAAGGCGCTGAACCGCACGGCTGCCGGCTTCATGGTCGGTGCTGCTGCAGCGATTGCCGCCCGCCAATAGCGAGCTTTCGGCCAAAGCATTTCGCAAACAGGCCTTTGCGGGAAATGCTTTTCCGAGACGGCACTGTTTTAGACACAGGTCCCACTCGGATATTTTCAATCGACAGTCTATCTTGCACGGTCGAAGGTCCTATCTTGCCTGCAATTCCACTTGCCTGAAATCCTTACTC
>NZ_RZPH01000995.1:0-2166 GCF_004022825.1 Mesorhizobium sp. M7A.F.Ca.CA.004.04.2.1 | reverse complement strand
GCCCGGGCGTCGGTATGCTCCCAGGGCTCGAGATCGGTCTGGTCGGCGTGAACCGGCTCTTCGGGAACCTCGGGTTGCGAAGCGTTCGCTGCTTCCTCGGCCTTCGCCTCGTCTGTCCGGGCCTCCTGCGTGGCGGCGTCCTCGTCGGCGATGCGTGAGACGGCGCCCGGCTCGAGATCGATGGTCACCGGCTCGCGGCGGCTTTTCGAGTGTCGCATCTTCGGCGTCTTGACCATGCCTGGGCTCCGCACAATTCGCTTCGTCTCAACGCCTGGCGGCGCATGATGGTTCAGAAAGGGTCTAGCACATCACCAAGCGGTGAAAAGGGGCGGTGTGATGACGCGGCTCAGCGCGGCGCCTGCAAAAGCGCCAGCAGTGCCTCCTCGTCGGGCTGCGCGGCAATGCGGATCCTTTCGCTGGCGACATCGTCGAAGGCTGCGGCGATGCGCGTGGAAAGCGCAAAAACCCACGTTTTTTCGAAGAGACCGCGCAGAGCGGGCCGTCTTGCCAAGGTCTGCATCGCCGCCGCCGCCTTGGCTGAATAGAGCAACACCGCGTCGGCAGGTTGCCCCGACAGGCGTTCGAGGATGACTTCGTCCGAATACCCCATTGTCAGCGTGTCATAAGTCTCGACGGCGTGGACCCGAACGCCCGCCGTCCCGAGCCTCTGTTCGAACGCCGGAAAACGCACGCGTCCGCAGAGGTAGACAATCGTCTTTCCAGAAAAATCGACGGCGAGACTGTCGGCCAGCGCCTCCGCATCGCCCGGGCCTTCACTGACCGACAAAAACCCCGCTCGACGCGCCGCTTGCGCCGTCCTTTTGCCGACCGCATGACAAGGCAAGGCGGCGAGCGTCGCGATGATTTCTTCCGGCGCATGACGCATGGCATTGGCGCTGGTGACGGCCACTGCGACGGCATTGTCCGGGATCAGTCCGGCGGCGACGGGCAACGCCTTTGTTTCGGTCAGGGGCAAAAGAACCGGCTGAAAACCTGCCTCCTCAAGCCGATGCGCCGTGCGCGAAGCACCTGGTTCCGGCCTGGTCACCAGGACGCGAAGCATTTCAGAGCCAGCCGTCGAAGAACTTTTCGCCGGCCTTGGCGCGCACGCTCCGGGCCGCTTCACCGCCGATGCGGGCGGCGTCTTGCGCCGGCCCCTGCAGCTCGACCGTGTGCGACTGCGTGCCGTCGGGCGAGATGATCAGCCCGGCAAAAGACAGTTTTCCGGCCTCGATCGCCGCATAGCCGGCGATCGGCGTGCGGCAGGAGCCATCGAGCGCCGCCAGGAAGGCACGCTCGCAGGCCAGCGCCTGGCCGGTCGGCACATCATGGACGGCTGCCAGCATTTTTTCGACATCGCGGTCGCCGATACGGGTTTCGATGCCGATCGCGCCTTGCCCCGGCGCCGGCGGGAAGACATCGAGCGGTATCAGATCGGTGACGACCTGCTCGAGCCCAAGCCGCTTCAGCCCGGCATAGGCCAGGATCGTGCCGGCGGCGACGCCTTCTTCGAGCTTGCGCAGCCGCGTCTGCACATTGCCGCGGAACATCACCACGTCGAGATCCGGCCGCATCCGGCGGATCAGCGCTTGCCGCCGCAGCGACGACGAGCCGACTTTCGCCCCCCGCGGCAGTTCGGCGATCGTCTTCGCCGCCTTGCCGACAAAGGCGTCGCGTGCATCCTCGCGCGGCAGGAAGGCCGAGAGTTCGAGACCGTCGGGCAGTTGCGTCGGCATGTCCTTCGACGAATGCACGGCGATGTCGATCCGGCCCGCCAGCAGCGCCTCCTCGATCTCCTTGGTGAACAGGCCCTTGCCGCCGGCTTCCGACAGCGGCCGGTCCTGGATGCGGTCGCCGCTGGTCGAGATGACGACCACCTCGAACGCCTCCGCCGGCATGCCATGCGCGGCCATCAGCCGCGCCTGCGCCTCATGCGCCTGTGCCAGCGCCAGCGGGCTGCCGCGTGTTCCGATTCTCAAGATTGTTTGCATGGCGCGCAGTCCGTGATAACCCCCCGGCAAGCGAGGCTTTTCCGGGGTTCTCCTAACGGGGAAAGCCCCATGATACAATCTTTAGGGACAGCGACGAATTGATCCGCGTGCTGGGCATAGAGACGAGTTGTGACGAGACCGCCGCCAGCGTGGTGGCCATCGACAGCGACGCCGC
>NZ_RZPH01000994.1:0-2167 GCF_004022825.1 Mesorhizobium sp. M7A.F.Ca.CA.004.04.2.1 | reverse complement strand
GTCTTCACCGAGGCCTATGCCGTCATTCCTCGGGGTGTGATGCAGGACATCGTGACCAGTGCGTTGCCGTTCTGGGACGAGACCCGCGTCTGGATCTTGTCGCGACCACTGTCCGGTTTTGCCGAGACGTTCTCGCAATACATTGTCGAGGTCGCGCCCGGCGGCGGCAGCGACCGGCCGGAACCCGATGCCGGCGCCGAAGGCGCGCTGTTCGTGGTCGAAGGCGAACTGACGGTTCTGCTGGCCGGCAAGAAGCATGTCTTGCGGCCCGGCGGCTTTGCCTTCCTGCCGCCTGCCAGCGGCTGGACGGTCCGCAACGAAAGCAAGGCCGACGTGCGCTTCCACTGGATTCGCAAGGCTTACGAGGCGGTCGACGGTCTCGATGCGCCGGAGGCCTTCTTCGCCAACGAACAGGAGATCGCGCCGACGCCGATGCCCGGCACCGAGGGCCGCTGGGCGACGACGCGTTTCGTCGATCCAGCCGATTTGCGCCACGACATGCACATGACCATCGTCACGCTTGAACCGGGTGCGGTCATTCCCTTCGCCGAGACCCATGTCATGGAGCACGGGCTCTATGTGCTGGAAGGCAAGGCGGTCTATCGCCTCAATCAGGACTGGGTCGAGGTTGAGGCCGGCGACTATATGTGGCTGCGCGCCTTCTGTCCGCAGGCCTGCTATGCCGGCGGCCCGGGCAAATTCCGTTATCTGCTCTACAAGGACGTGAACCGGCACGCCAAGCTCGGCGGCGTCGGTGTCCCTGGGCGGACGCCGTGACGCGGATCATTGCGCGGCCACTGACCCGCGAGAGCTTTGCTCCGTTCGGCGACGTCATCGACATGGGCGGCGACAACCACTACCCGATCAATGGCGGCCGCGCGGAACGCTATCACGATCTGGCGACCGCCGAGGCGACCGGACCGAATGCCCGCGTGCTGATCTCGATGGTGCGCGGCACGCCTTACGAACTGCCGCTGAAGCTGAGCATGGTCGAGCGCCACCCCTTCGGCAGCCAGGCCTTCATCCCGCTGTCGCCGCGTCCATTCCTGGTCGTCGTCTGCCATGACGGCGAGCAAGGGCCTGATGAGCCGCATGCCTTCATCACCGCACCCGGCCAAGGCATCAATTACCGGCGCAATCTCTGGCATGGCGTGCTGACGCCGCTCGGCGAGCCTCAGGATTTCCTGATCGTCGACCGTGGCGGCGACGGCTCCAATCTCGAAGAGTTCCATTTCTCGCACGCCTACGAGATCCATCTCCCTTAATTTTTTGTGCGTGTCGTTACCCCAAACCCGGGGCACTTTGGGCGACATGCGGCAGGAGACCCCCTGATGACGGATATTTCGCTGATCGACCGCCTGCTCGACGTTATCGAGCACGACATCGTGCCGAAGACGGCCGACGGCGTCACCCATGGCAACAAGCTGTTCGGCGCCGCGATCCTGCGCAAGGACGACCGGTCGCTGGTGCTGGCCGAAACCAACAACGAGATGGAAAACCCGCTCTGGCACGGCGAGGTGCACTGCCTGAAGCGCTTCTACGAAATGCCCAGGGCTGAACGCGTCGATACGAAAGACGCCATCTTCATCGCCACGCACGAACCCTGCTCGCTCTGCCTGTCGGCTATCACCTGGACCGGCTTCGACAATTTCTACTATCTGTTCAGCCACGAGGATTCGCGCGACAGCTTTGCCATCCCGCACGACCTGAAAATCCTGAAAGAGGTCTTCACCCTCGATCCCGGCGGCTACAATGCCGAGAATGCCTACTGGAAGAGCTTTTCCATACGTCGGTTGGTGCGAACTTTGCCCGAAGCCGAGCGGCAACGGCTGGAAACACGTATCGGCGCGATTTCGGCGCGCTACGATGAGTTGTCCGGCGTCTATCAGGCGAATAAGGACGATAACGACATTCCGCTGAATTGACGCGGATTGACCAGCCGAATTCGTTGGCTGGCCCACGACGCGACCCCACCGGCTCCATCATCTGGCGATCCTGGAGCATGCCATGAAAACAGTCACCGAATTTTCCCGCAAGGTCGTCGAATTCCCGGACATGGGGATCGTCATGCCGGACGGCTGCCGGCTCTCGGCGCGGGTGTGGATGCCGGAGGATGCGGGCGACGATCCGGTGCCGGCGATCCTCGAACACCTGCCCTACCGCAAGC
>NZ_RZPH01000993.1:0-2167 GCF_004022825.1 Mesorhizobium sp. M7A.F.Ca.CA.004.04.2.1 | reverse complement strand
CCTCAATACACCGGAGTTCTACGGCGCCAGCGTCCAGCTTTTTGTCAGTAGCACCGACATCAGCGTTATCTTTGCTAGGCAGGTGCCCGTCATCGCAAAAAATACACATGCAGGGATGATGCTGCCAGCGGCCGTCGTTCATCTAAGCCCCGGAACGGCGAAAGACCTGCAGACAATCCTTGCTCGGCAACTTGCCGAATACGAAGCGGAATGGGGCGAGATTCAGACCGCCTATACACGGCGGATCGCCGCCGAGGGTGCGAGAAAAAAGAAGTGACCGGCTACAAGGTCATCTCGACCGATGCAGTGCCGGGACTGAAGGAAGTCAGACTTTACGAAAGCACCATCGAACATGTTAAGACCGAGCACCCTGAAGTGCCGGTCGAACTGCCTTCTATCGAGATCGCAGTGGGTTCAGCGATCAGCAATCCAACCCATGTCGAAAAAAGTTACGGAAATTCAGTGGTTTTCGTTGATACAGAGAGCACCAATGCCACAGGCGACCCTCTTAGGTTGCCTGTGAAATTGGTAGGTGATGGAACATCAGGTCGTGTTAAAACATTCTACTTCGCAGAGACGACCGGCGACCGAGAGTTGGTGTATCGGAGGCCAGATGAGCAGGATTAGCGCTTTCGAGGTCGTTTATGATGCCGATTCCGACGTGCTCTACATAAGCCGTCGGAGGGACGTTGCCGCTCGCGGCATCGAGGACAAGTCAGGTATCGTTTGGCGCTACGACCGCAGTGGTGAGTTAATCGGCGCTACTGTCGTAGACTTCCATGATCTGTGGGCGTCGCGTGGCGACGAACTTGCATCGGAGCTTTCGGAAAAATTCCATGTCCCTACGCCGCAGGCTCAGGTTGTGGTGAACTTTGCCCTCGAACAACGGGACTGATCCCATGTTATCACTCGCGAAAGCCGAGAAAGAGGGAAGCTGGAGTCAATGAAATCAGACTATCAGCCGCGATCCCTGAACCGGTTGGTGATGGGATAGCGGCGGTCGCGACCAAAATTCTTTTTGGTGATCTTCACGCCCGGCGCGGCCTGCCTTCGCTTGTATTCTGCGATGTAGAGCAGATGCTCGATGCGCGTCACCGTCGCCCGGTCATGGCCGCGCGCGACGATGTCGTCGACACCCATCTCATTTTCCACCAGGCATTCGAGGATGTCGTCCAGCACCGGATAGGGCGGCAGCGAATCCTGGTCGGTCTGGTTCTCGCGCAATTCCGCCGATGGCGCCTTGTCGATGATGTTTTTCGGGATCACCTCGCCCGAGGGCCCGAGCGCGCCCGGCGGCACGTGGCTGTTGCGCCAGCGCGACAGCGCGTAGACCTGCATCTTGTAAAGGTCCTTGATCGGATTGAAGCCGCCATTCATGTCGCCATAGAGCGTGGCGTAGCCAACCGACATCTCGCTCTTGTTGCCCGTGGTGACAACCATCGAGCCGAACTTGTTGGAGATCGCCATCAGGATGGTGCCGCGCGCTCGGCTCTGCAAATTCTCCTCGGTGATGCCTTCCTTGGTGCCTTCGAATATCTGCGTCAGCGCGTGCAGAAACCCTTCGACCGGCTCGAAGATCGGCACGATGTCATAGCGGCAGCCGAGCGCCCGGGCGCAATCCTCGGCATCCTTCAGCGAGTCCTTCGAGGTGTAGCGATAGGGCATCATGACGGCGCGCAGGCGTTCCTCGCCGAGCGCATCGACGGCAAGCGCCGCGCAGATCGCCGAATCGATGCCGCCGGACAGACCAAGCACCACATTCTTGAAGCCGTTCTTGTTGACGTAGTCGCGCAGGCCCAACATGCAGGCGCGATAGTCGGCCTCCTCCCGGTCCGGGATTTTCGACATCGGCCCTTCCGAGCAGACCCAGTGATCCCCTTGTCTTTTCCAGGTGGTGATGTCGACCGCTTCCTCGAACTGGCTCATCTGGAAGGCAAGCGTCTTGTCGGCGCCAATGGCAAACGACGCGCCGTCGAAGATCAACTCGTCCTGCCCGCCAAGCTGGTTGGCATAGATCATCGGCAGCCCGCATTCGATGACCTGGCGGATGACGACCTGGTGGCGGACATCGATCTTGGCGCGATAATAGGGCGAGCCGTTCGGCACCAGCAGGATTTCCGCCCCGCTTTCGGCCAGCGACTCGCAGATATCGACGTCGCCCCAGATG
>NZ_RZPH01000992.1:0-2169 GCF_004022825.1 Mesorhizobium sp. M7A.F.Ca.CA.004.04.2.1 | reverse complement strand
TCGCCTGCTGCTTGACCGGCGAGCGGCTCAGATAGGGGTAGAGGCGTTCCAGCAGTCGCGCGCGTCGGGCGGATGCGGGCTGCCGCCCCCAGAAGCGGCGGACCTTGCCTTCACGGAACAGGTCGTAGCCGGCGAACATCTCGTCGGCCCCCTCGCCGGTCAGCACGACCTTGATGCCATGTTCGCGCACCAGCCTCGAGAGAAGGAACAACGGCGCCGGCGCGGTCCTGAGAATCGGACGCTCGGCATGACGGATCACATCCGGGAAGATGTCGGCGATGTCACCGCGCGAAACCATCACCTCGTGGTGCTCGCCGCCGCTCGCACCGGCAACCAGCCGCTGGTAACGGGTTTCATCATATTCGGCGTCAGCAAAACGCAACGAGAAAGTCTGGAGCGGCGCGCCGGCGAAGCGCCTCCCGAGCATGGCGACAAGTGAGCTGTCGAGCCCGCCGGAAAGGTAGCAGCCGACCGGCACGTCCGCCTTGACCATTCTAAGCGCCGTCGCGGCCTGCAAGGCGCCGCGCACTTCGTCCACCGCATCCTCCAGCGAGCCCCTGAAGGTGCCATGGGCCAGGTCCTCGCTCTCGGGATAGCAAGGTTTCCAGAAAGCGTGCTCACGAACGCTGCCATTGTCATAGATGCGGACATGGCCGGGGGTAAGTTCCTGTATCCCCTGAAATACGCCTTGCGGCGGTACGACCGTCCACAGCGTGAAAGTCTGGTCGACCCCCGCCGGATCGAAGGCCCGCGGTATCGCCGGGTCGGCTGCGAAGATGGCCTTAACTTCGCTGGCGAAATGCAGGCGGCCAGCGTGTTCGCACAAATGCAGCGGGCAGATGCCGAACCGATCGCGCGACAGGACGAGGCGGCCTATCAGCGAGTCCCAAATGGCGAGTGCCCATTGCCCGTTCAGCCGCTCGAACGCGCCCACACCCCAGGCGCGGTAGGCATGCACGACGACCTCCGTATCGCTGCGGGTGCGGAAACGATGTCCCAGGGCTATGAGTTGGTCACGCAGCTCGACGTAATTGAAGATCTCGCCGTTGAAGACGATCCAGGTGGTATTGCCTGTGTCGGCGAGAGGCTGCTGTCCGGTCGAGAGATCGATGACCGACAGGCGGGTATGCGCCAGCCCCGCTCGCCTGTCGCGGTAAAGGCCGCTTTCGTCCGGACCTCGATGGGAGAGCGCGGCTGCCATTCGTAGAAGCGCGGCTCGTGAAGGAGGCTCCGCAGCCGCGTTCAGCGCCACAATTCCGGCGATGCCGCACATGGGTCAATCCCTGTCCATCGCAGCGGGCAGCTGCGGCCGTGCGTGAAGATAGCGGGCGGCGCGGCGTTTGCTGACGATATCCTTATAGACCTTCTCGACCTGCTCGGCGGTGAGGCCAGCGGCGGCGGCAACCACGCCGGCCGAAATTCCGTGATTCATGCCATAGAGGCACAAATCCATCAACTGATAGGGCAAAGCGAAGTAGAACTCCTCCTGGGTTTGCGCCATGGAAAACGTGTCCGTGGTCGGCGGCCTTGTTCGGACCTCATTGTCAATACCGAGATACTCCGCCAGCTGGTAAACCTGGGTCTTGTAGAGATGGACGATAGGCATCACATCGGCGATGCCGTCGCCCTGTTTGACGAAGAAGCCCTGGTCATATTCGAGCCGGTTTGGCGTGCCTGCCACTGCATAGTTGAGGCGGTCCGCATGATAATACTCGGTCATCTTGCGAACCCGCTGCTTGTAGTTGGTGGCAGCGACGATCTGCAGGTAAGCCGCCGGCGACAGACGCACGGTGTCGATCTTTCCGTGCGGATCCTCGACCGTAAGGCGCGTGATATTGAGGCCGCTGCTCTCCAGCACCGATGCCATGACCAGCTTGCATTTCCAGCCTTCGCCATATCCAGGGACGGCAGTTCGGATGGCCTCGATCTGTCGGGCGTATGCGCCGATGCCTTCAAGCGCCGGCTCGATATCTTCAAGGATTGTGTCGATGCCAAGCTGCCCGGCGACACTGCGGCCAAGCCTCAACGAGTCGCCTGACGAATGGCGCTCCGGCATGAACAGGCCGAGCACCTTGTCCTTCCCGAACGCCCGTGCGCACAGCGTTGCGACGACCGAACTGTCGATGCCTCCGGAGAGCCCGACGACCACTCCGCGACGCCGTTGTGTGC
>NZ_RZPH01000991.1:0-2171 GCF_004022825.1 Mesorhizobium sp. M7A.F.Ca.CA.004.04.2.1 | reverse complement strand
GGACTCGGCGGCGCCGATGACAGCATCCGGCGCGCCACGCTGGCCGCGCAAGGGATTGGCCGAATTGGTGCGCCGGATCCGTCCGCCGGAGCGCCGCAGGAGCCAGCCATCAAAGATCGCCCCGGTCGCCGCCGGCCAGCCTTCGCGGCATGCCTGCTCGACGCGCCAGTTGAGATCATCGTCGCCGGCGCTCACGCGTCATCCTCCCGCAGCGCTTCCTCCATGAACGCCTGCGGATCGGTACAGAAGTCGCGCATCATGCGAAAATGATCGGTATCGCTGAAATCGGTCGGGTCGAGCCCGAAGCGGCTGATGCGGAACAGCCGCGCGCCGGGACAAGCCATCAGCAGCGGCGAATGCGTCGCCATGATCACTTGCGCGGTGCCCGACTGGTCCATGCGCCGCAGCATCTTGAGCAGCTCGATCTGTCGCGTCGGCGACAGTGCGCTCTCGGGTTCGTCAAGGATGTAGATGCCCTGCCTGCGGCAGCGCTCCTCGAAAAATCGGATAAAGCCCTCGCCATGCGACCAGGACAGGAAGTCCGGCGGCGCCCCGCCAGACTGCAGCGCTGCCTGATCGAGATAGCGGGCCACGGAGTAGAAGGATTCGGCGCGAAAGAACCAGCCGGCGGTGACTTTCGGCAGCCAGTGACCACGGAATGCGTTGGCCAACGCAGCACCACTCTTGTCGATAGCGCTGGAATGGTCGACTGGCATATATCCCTTGCCGCCGCCGGCTTCGTCATAGCCGGCCAGTGCGCCGATCGCCTCGAGCAGCGTCGATTTGCCGGTGCCGTTCTCGCCGACAATGATGGTGATCGGCGTGGTGAATTCGAGTTCGAACTCATGGCCGCGAAACAGCGGTAGATTCCAGGGATATTTCTCCCAGTCCGCCACGCGCTCGGCGTCGAGCAGGATGCGCTTCAGATAGGGAGCCTTTAGCCGCGTCAGCTGCTTGCGATGGGCCATCAGCCAGGTAGCGAAATCGTGCCGTCTTCCGCGATCGGAAAGGCAGGATTGTGCGCCACTTCCCAGACATGCCCGTCGGCGTCGGCGAAATAGCCGTACCAGCCGCCCCAAAAGGCCCGGCCGGCCGGCTTGACGATGCGGCCGCCGGCTTTTTCCGCCCTGGCGAGCACGTCGTCGACTTCGGCGTCGGAACGAGTGTTGTAGGCGAGGTAGACCGCCGATGGCGCCGCGGCGAAGGCGATGCCGGAATCCTCTTCTGCGCTGGCGCGCGGGAACAGGCCGAGGATGACGCCGCCCATCTGGAAGAAGGCGACCCCGTCGGTGATGGCGGCATGCCGCTTCAAGCCCATCTCTTCGTAGAAGCGCACGGCGCGGTCTAGATCATCGGTAGCAATGGTGATGATGGAGATGCGCGGTTCCATGACGTTCTCCTTACTCGTCCTTCCATTCCGGCTTGCGCTTGCCGATGAAGGCGCCGATGCCCTCCTCCGCGTCGCGCGCAAGCATGTTCTCGACCATGATCCGGCCGGTATAGGCATAGGCGTCCGCGAGGCCCATTTCAGCCTGGGCGTAAAAGGCTTCCTTGCCGGTCTTGACCACCAAAGATGATTTGGAAGCAATGGTTTGCGCGTATTTGGTGACGATCTGATTCAGGTATTCGCGCGGCACGACGCGGTTGACCAGGCCGAACTCCTTGGCGGTCGCCGCATCGATCGTCTCTCCGGTCAGCAGCATCTCCATGGCATGCTTGCGCGAAACGTTGCGCGACAGCGCCACCATCGGCGTCGAGCAAAACAGCCCGATATTGACGCCCGGCGTGCAGAAGGTCGCTTCGTGCGAGGCGATCGCCAGATCGCAGCTGGCGACCAGTTGCAGCCCAGCGGCGGTGGCAAGGCCGTCAACCTCGGCGATCACAGGCACGGGATGGCGCACGATGGCCTGCATCAGCGTCGCACAAGCGGCAAACGTCTCTGCGAAGAAGGCCTTGCCATGATCGGCGTCAGTGCGGCGCGCCGTCATTTCCTTGAGATCATGGCCGGCGCAGAACACCTTGCCGGCCGCCGACAAAACGATGACGCGAACGGCCTTGTCGGCCTTGGCGCGCTCGAGTTCGGCCGTCAGCGCCGCCATCACCGCCAGCGACAGCGCGTTGGCTGGCGGATTGGCGAGCGTCAGGCGCAGCACGCCCTTGTCCAGTTGTGC
>NZ_RZPH01000098.1:0-10272 GCF_004022825.1 Mesorhizobium sp. M7A.F.Ca.CA.004.04.2.1 | reverse complement strand
TTCGCGCATGACACCCGCTGGCGCACCACCAGCGCCATCAAACGGCTGTTCTCGGCCGACATGCATGCCGAAGCGGCGCGCCACGACGCAGTGGCGGACCTGCTCTGCCGTCTGCCCGAAGAGTTTCCACGATGGGGTCCTCTCGCGCAGGACCAGTATCTTGAGATCAGGACGCTGATGTCGGGCTACCTGCTCTCCTCTCAGGGTGACAGGATGCTGATGGCCCACTCCGTCGAGGGGCGCTTCCCGTTCCTGGACGACAGGCTCGTGACCTTGGCGAATTCGCTACCGGCCGACTACAAGCTGCGCATTCTGGATGAGAAACACGTGCTGAAGCGTGTGGCGAAATCGATCGTCCCCGCGGAAGTCGTGGCCCGCAAGAAGCAGCCCTACCGGGCGCCCAACGCACTTTGCTTCATGGGCGATAGCGCACCCGCCTATGTCCGCGAAGCACTCTCTGAGACTGCCCTGCGCGCGGCGAATGTCTTTGATCCGAACTCGGTCGCGCGCCTGCTGGGCAAATGCGCTGCCAAGACCGGCGATGGCGATCTGTCCAACTCGGACAATATGGCGTTGGTCGGCGTGCTGTCGACGCAGCTCCTCCATCAGCAGTTTGTCGCAAGCCGTCCATCAAGCGGGCGTGCGGTCGACCTCAGGATAGATGTCGATCGCCTGCACAGGGAAGAGGTGCTGGTATGATGCATGGCGCCGTCCCTCTGCTGCACGACTACCTCAGCCATTCGGCCGGCCGGCTCGGCGACAAGGTGGCGCTGGTGTGCGGCGGGCACCGGCTCGCCTATGATGAGCTTGAGACACGTTCCAACGCGGTCGCCCATCATCTCGTCACGTCCGGGGTCGCCCCCGGTGACCGCGTCATGATCTTCGCCGACAACACCGTCGAGACCGTGGTCAGCTTCTGGGCGGTTCTCAAGGCGAGCGCCGTCGTGTGCGTCGTCAATCCGCTCACCAAGAGCGACAAGCTGGGGTATTTGCTCAACGATTGCCTGCCGGCGGCATTGATCACCGACAAACATTTGCAGCCGATCTTTACTGAACCGGCGCGTAACTGTCCGTCGCTGCGGCGGCTCATCGTCTCCGGTTCGGTGGACGTCGCCGAGCTCCGGGGATTGCCGCATGCCGTGCGCTGGGATGAGGCGGCTGCCGGCCACGGCAAAGCGCCGGCCCGCCGCCGCATCGATATCGATCTCGCAGCCATCATCTACACGTCGGGCTCGACCGGCGAACCCAAAGGCGTGATGCTGACGCACAGGAACATGATGGCAGCCTGCACGTCGATTGCCTCGTACCTCGAACTTGGCGAAGACGATGTGATCCTCAATGTCTTGCCCCTGGCCTTCGACTACGGCCTCTATCAGATGATAATGGCATTCCGTACCGGGGCGCGCTTGGTCCTCGAGCGCTCGTTTGCCTTCCCCGCACAGATACTTGCGATCATCGAAAGGGAGAGAGTTACAGGCTTTCCCGGCGTGCCAACCATCTTTGCCGCGCTGTCGGATCTCAAGACGCTGAAGGCAGATGATTTTGCAAGCATAAGGTATGTCACGAACACTGCCGCGGCACTGCCGCTCAAGCACATTCGCCTGCTCCAGGAACTGTTTGCCGATGCTCGCATCTATTCGATGTACGGCCTGACCGAATGCAAACGCTGCACTTATCTTCCGCCGGAAGATCTTGCGCGAAAACCGTTGAGCGTGGGGATCGCCATCCCGAACACCGAAATGTGGATTGTCGATGAGGATGACCGAAGGGTCGGTCCCAATGTCGTCGGCCAGCTGGTCATTCGCGGGGCAACGGTCATGAAGGGCTACTGGGGTAAGCCGGAGGCTACCGCGAGGAAGCTCAAGCCTGGCCCTTTGCCCGGCGAGCAGGTTCTGTACACCGGCGACTACTGCCGAATGGACGAGGAAGGGTACCTCTATTTTGTCGGCCGCAGCGATGAGATCATAAAATCGCGGGGAGAAAAGGTAGCGCCCAGGGAAGTCGAGAACGTGCTGATGGAAATCCCGGGAGTGCGGGAAGCCGCGGTCGTTGGAGTTCCCGACGACCTGCTAGGGCAAGCAGTGAAAGCGTTTGTCGTCATGGAGCAAGGAACGATCATGGGCGAAAAGCAGCTGCGGATGGAATGTCAGAAGCGGCTGGAAAACTTCATGATTCCGAAGTCCATCCAGATTGTGTCCAGTCTACCGATGACGGACACGGGCAAGCTCAAGAAAATAGCGCTTTCATAAAGCGACACCTGGAAATCATTTGGATCGGAGGCCAATTCAATGCTGAGCACGAACAACAGAATTGACACCTACAGCGATCAGATACGCGCCTTTCTGGCGTCAAATTTCTACGTGGCCGACCCGCGTGCCCTGGAGGTTGAAACGTCGTTGCTCGACCAGGGCATCATAGACTCGACTGGAGTGCTTGAAGTTATCGGCTTCGTCGAGGAGACATTCGGCATCACTGTCGAGGACAGTGAACTTCTGCCTGAGAATTTCGATTCCATCCAGGGAATTGCACGTTACGTGCTCAGCAAGGAAAACTGATCGCTGGGCCGCTTTAAGGGCGTCCTCCCAACCGAGCGCGCAAACCAATGGCGCGGCTCACGCTGGCGCTTTGGCCCGTGCACAAACCACCCTGGCTTCACCGGCTTTGTTTGCAACCGCGCGAATGCTCTCGTAGGCTTTGGAACGCTCAACCAAACTCATGACCTGCCGGTCCTGGCCAAGCCCGACCTCGAAAAGCAGCATGCCACCTTGCCGCAGATAGCGCCGCGCCTCCTTGATCACCCGCATGTGAATGCTCAGGCCGTAAGGCCCGGCAGCGAACGCCTCACGTGGTTCAAGTTCCATCAGGTGCGCGCGGTCGTTTTCGAGCCGCTTCTCGGAGATGTAAGGCGGGTTGCAAACGACCAGATCGATCGTGCCTTCGAGCTCCAGACCCGAGAAGGAATTGAACAGGTCGCCCTGCAGCACCGAAATGCGCCCGGCCAGGCCAAGATGGGCGACATTCCGGCAGGTGGTTTCGACACAGCTGTCAGTGAGATCGCTCGCCCAGACGCGCGCGGTGGGGACCTTGTATCCAATGGCGCAGGCGAGATTGCCCGCCCCGCAGCACATGTCCACGACACGCGGGACCGGCCGATTAAGTTCACGAAGCACATTGAGGGCGGTGCTGCCGAGCAATTCCGTCTCCGGGCGAGGGACGAGCACGCCGGGCGCCACAACCAAATTCAGCCCCATGAAGTCGGTACGGCCCGTGCTGTAGGCGCTGGCGACATCCATTTCACCAATCACGACAAACCCGCTTTCTGGATTTTTCCATTTTGATTTCTCGACGCCCCGTCTTCATGCCGTGAGGCGAGGCATTAGCCACCGTCGTTCCCGGGTCGGTTCACGTCGCGCAACTACTGGATCGCCGCGCTCTGCAGGTCGCTGCTGAACCTCACCTCGATGGTGTCTCCAGGCGCGACCTCAGTGTCCTGGTCGACCGGTCGACTTCTCGACGCGTCGCCGGCTCCACCGGTTATTGTGATCCGCGCCTGGAAGGTTTCGCCGGCGACCGGCAGCGGAAGAGCGGACGCCCCTGATGGCTGAAGCTTCTGGCTGGCTGCGTGGAGCCTTGCAGTGGTCTCGGCGAGGCGAAGGTCGGTGTCCCTCAACTCGTTCAGAAGGCCGATCCTTCGTTGATTTTCATTGCGTTCCTGCTGCCTGACGAAGTCTTCCTGCTGGCGCCGCGTTCTCATGAGTTCGACCGAGGTCTCGAGCGCCCGGCTCGACGACATCAGCACCGCACGTCTGACATCGGCGAGCCTGCTGTTGGTCAGGTTGCCCGATTCGAACGATTTGGTGACCCGCGCCAGATCGTCCTCATCCTGTTTCACCGCTGCCGCTTCCGTCTGCTCGCGCTTGAGCAGAACCTCGACCTCAGCCTCGGCATCCTTGGCGGTCTTGTCGAGATAGCTTTGCTCCTGTTGAAAATTGTTCAGCGAAATTCTGAGACCCTCCGCTTCCGCCTGCGCGACCGCCGATATCAATACATTCGACAGGGGCGAGCCCTGCGGCGGCTGCATGTCAAATTCTGCCTGGTTCTGAAGTTCGGCGCGGATGCGGGCGCCATGAAAGTAGTCCCTGATGTAATCCCCCCAGATCGACTCGTAGTCGCGTCGCAGATCAACGGGATCAGGTCCGCTTTGGCTTGCCCGCGACCGCAGAAGGCTGAAACCGCCGGCGACCGCAATCGCCTGCCGGACTGTCATGAGTGGCCGGTAAGCCTGCTGCCCTGGCGTCAGCACATCGCCAGTCACGTAGATCGGCCGGTACTCCGCGATCACGGCCGTGACGTCGCTCGGCTTGATGACGATCATTTGCTCCCGTCCATCAGGCAGACGCTGGTGGACGATCTTGGTTGGCAGCACCGCTTCCATGCGCGTCTGCAATTCGGCCGGCGTCAACCCGCCAACCGGGATCATCCCGAACTCGGGCAGCGCGATCGAGCCATCCATCTGGACAACCGCGCGTTGCGTTCGTTCCGCTATTGAGGCAATTCCTATCTCCACCGTGTCGCCGGGGGAGAGCTTGTAGGCGGCCGGCGCTTCGGCCGCGGTTGCGCTGCTCAAGGCCAGGCATCCGACAAGTGCTGCAAAGGAAATTCGGCTAACGAAGGCCATTGGTGGCAATCTCCTTTTGATTCAGATCCGGCTGCGGCGGCCAATCGAGATGGGCGACGAATTCGTAGACCGGTCCGCCCGGTACCCCCCAATTGCTAGACCAGATCACTTGCGACCCATCAGGGGACGGGGAGGCGTGTGTCTCGCTCCAATAATCGAACGGAGCGTTCCGCGTCTGCACGATCCGTCGGACCTCTCGACTGCCGTCGACACGCAGCGCGATCACCTCGCGCGAGTATGGAGCCCAGTCCGGCTGGCTTCGAACCTCCTCGGGATTGCCCCCGTAACTCATGAATGCCCATTCGGGCCGGTCCAAAGCGCGCAGCGATGCATGCTCGGCCTCGCCGAACTTCATGAGCGACGTGACCTTTCCATCGGACAGCCGACGTTTGATCACCTGATATTTGTCCGGGCTGGATTTGCTGATTCCGACGTAAATTTCGCTGCCGTCCGCGTCGAGAGTCATATCGCCATGGCCGGGCCGATGATGGTCCTTCCACGTCTGGCGCAAGGTGCCGTCGATTGCGAAAATGGCTCGCTGCTCGGTGCCGTCGGCCAGGTTTTGGAAACACAGGATGTTTTCTCCAAGCGGAGAAATGGTGCAGGAACTGGTCGTTCCGGCAACCTGGGCGAGATTGATGTCCGGGTATTTCAGACGCCGGTCGAGATCATATGCGAAGGCGACGGCAGCACCATCATCGCGGGTCGCGCGTACGGCAATGCGGCTGCCGTCACGACTTGGATTTCCCTTGGACGGGCCGAATTTGAGATCCCGATATTTCGCAGCGGCAAAAACTATGTCCTCACGATTGCTGCGGGGTGCCCAGGTCGAGATATTCTGATCATCGACACAAATCATCAGGTCCGCGTTTCGAGGGTGCCATTCGCACTCACCCGGCTTGTTGCGATGGAACAAAGGAACGTAGTTTTTCCCGTCGAGGAAGCACATGCCGTTGCAGCCGTTCATGAGGACGAGGAGGCTCTGATCGGCATTCCACGCTTGCGCGCTCGAGTACCGATGACTGCAATATATTTTGCCGCAGACAATTCCGCCGCCAAGAGCTCCGGGCTGGGTGATCCGAGTGAAGCTGATCCCTGTCGCCGGATCGGTTGCAGGTTTCAGGTAAGCGGGCAGATCCATTGCCGGCTCCGTGCCTGCCGCACCGCTCGGCCGGTTTCCGGCTGTGTGTAGCGCCAGCAGAGCGGCCATCAGCAGCACAGCCGGTATGAGCCGCGGAAAGGTCATGTCATATAGCTCATTTCGCGACGGACGCGGCCGTCGCTGAGGCGCGAACGCCACCACTCGATGGTTCTTTCCAGACCGTCACGCAGGCTTGTATGCGCCCGCCATCCGACTTTACTTTCAAGGTTCGAGGAATCGGCGAGCAACGCGCGAACCTCGGAGTTCTGCGGCCGCATCCGGCTTTCGTCGCGACGTACCGGTTTCCTGGTGCCACTCAACTCGAGCACCAACTCCAAAACGTCCGAGACACTGACGGCGCGCTGGCTGCCGGCATTGTAGGCATGGCCAAATTCAAGCTCGGCCGCCCCTGCCGCCACAAATGCCGCCGCAGTGTCTTCCACAAAGGTAAGGTCGCGGATAGGGCTGGTGTCGCCGACCATGATCGCCGGACAGTTCTCGTCCAGAGCCTGCCTTATGATGGTCGGCACGATGGCCCGCTCGCTCTGGCGCGGCCCGTATGTATTGAACGGTCGCAGGATGACCACCGGCACATCGAAGGACCTGGCATAAGACGCCGCCATCATGTCCGCGCCAATCTTGGATGCGGAGTAGGGGGACTGTCCCTGCAACGGGTGGGATTCGTGAATCGGCATGGTCAGAGCGGTGCCATAAACCTCGCTCGTGGACGTATGCACAATGCGCTCGGTTTCCCAGTGGCGTGCCGCTTCGAGGACATTCACGGTGCCCAGCACATTGGTCTCCACATAGGATTGGGCAGCAGCGTAGGAATAGGGAATCGCAATCAGCGCAGCCAGATGAAACACCACCGCCTGGCCGCGCACGATCCGGTTGATGAACGCGCTGTCACGAACGTCGCCACGAATGCATTGCAACTGGCTTCGAACGTGGTCGGGCAAATCATCCAGCCAGCCATGGCTGTCGAACGAGTTGTAGAGGGCCAGTGCCGTGACATCGGCACCTTCGTGCACCAGCGCTTCCGTGAGGTGGGATCCGATAAATCCATCCGCACCGGTGACCAGGACCTTCCTGCCGCGATAGCTCACGACCGTGCACTCCTTCGATCGTGTGAGCCGTCAAACTGGCGAACGAACAACAATCCATTCATGCCAAACTCCTCGCTTGCCAACTCTACCCACTTGCCGCGGGAGGCAGGGACACACCGAAAACCGCCCTGAAGCCCCGCATTATCCAGACGAGGTCCGATGCAATCGTGCGCCGCGGATAGTAGGCGAGGTCGATCGTTGCCTTGGCCGGGAACAGGACCTCTCGATAAAACAGGAGCGGATCAAGGGAGGGCGGGTAAAAACAGGCTTCGTGACGGAAGAGAACCTGGGTCGGGCCGAGCAGGCCAGGCTTCCACTGTAGGACAGCTTCATTGCCGCCGCGGAAACAATCGGCGAAGGCAAGGCTTTCCGGCCGCGGCCCGACAATTGCCATGTCCCCCGTGAAAACGTTCCACAGTTGGGGCAGCTCATCAAGTTTCGTTGCCGCGAGAAAGCGGCCTACCCGCGTCATGCGGCTGTCATCGTTCATGGTCAGCGCAAGGCCGAAAGGATCGGCTGTCGTCTTGAATTTGCGGAACTTGTACATGCGAAACGGTTTTGCGCCGGCACCCAGGCGCGTCTGTACGAAAAACACCGGCCAACCACCTTCGACAAAAAGTGCAACGGCAATCAGGAGCATCAGTGGAGCGAGTACCATTCCCGCTGCTGCAGCGAGGATGATGTCCATCGCGCGTCTGGCAATTCCGTGGCTGGTGCCAGCTACAGCGGGCCGATGCATGGTCACGTCGAGTGCGTTCATGCCGCAGCTCCCGCACGCCCGCTGCTTTCAATCGCCGTGGCTAATGCGACAACCACCGACTCGATCGCACTTGCCGTAATTTGCGGGTGTAGTGGAATCGTCAGCTCCCGCTGCGCGAAGTCCTCGGTCTTCGGCAGATGGATTTCAGTGAACATTTGGCGATAAAGCGTCATCTGGTGCACGGGCGTATAGTGGATTGTGGTCTGTATTCCCTTCGTTCGCAGATGGTCGATCACCGCTTGCCGGTCGACGTCATGTGGCAGGAGGACAGGCATGATGTGGTAGGCCGAGGTCCGCGGTTTGCCGAACGGGACTGTCACAGCCGAGCAGTAATCTGCGATCAGACGCCGATAGAGGACGACCAATATGCGCCGGATTTCATTCCATTCCTGCAGATTCTGAAGTTGGACCAAGCCAATAGCGGCGCGCAACTCGTCCATGCGATAATTGAAACCGAGCATCGTCACGTCGTATTGCGGCGTGCGGCTGTTCAACCGCTGATGTGTGCCACTGGTCATTCCATGTCCGCGAGCCTGGCGGATCGTTTCACGGAGCTGTCCATCCCGGGCAATAACGGCCCCACCTTCCGCGGTGGTCATGTTCTTGTTGCCGTAGAAGCTGAAGGCCGCGGCCGCACCGTAAGTCCCCACCTCCTTAAGGCCGGGAGCATGCGCGGCATCCTCGACGATATGCAGTCCTCGCACACGGGCAAATCTCTGCCATTCTTCCCGGTCGGCAAGATAGCCGGCAAAGTGGACGAGAATGACAGCCTTGGTACGTCCGGTGCATTTGGCCTCCGCGTCACTTAGGGACATCAGTGGCACTTCGGCCGACTCTATGTCGACGAATACCGGTGTTGCTCCTACGTAGAGCACTGCATTGGCGGTCGCCACGAAGGTCAGCGAGGGAACCAGCACTTCGTCTCCGGGGCCGATCCCAAGTCCATGGAGAATGAGATGCAGGGCGGCGGTGCAAGAGCTGACGGCGACGCAATCGACCGCATCATGCACGGCTGCGAAGGCCTCTTCAAAGGCTCGCACCTGGTCCCCCATCGTCAGCCACCCACTGTCGACAACTTTGGCCAGGGCTGCCTTTTCCGGAAAGCCAAGAATAGGAGCGCTGACCAAGAGCATTACGACCTCCTCATATTGGCGCGGCAGGGCGTTCAGCCCTCAAGCGGCCGCTGCCGAGACCTCGATCGATGCGGACTGCTCTTCCCAGGCGATGGTTTGTGCGTTTTGAAAATCTTCTACGCGTCCGATATCCAGCCAAAGCCCGTCATGTTTGTAGACGTGCACATTCGTGCCGTTTTGCATCATCTGCAGCATGAGGTCGTCGAATCCGAAGGCGATGCCGTCAGGTATAAAACGGAAAACATCTGGATTCATGCAATATATACCCATACTTACCAGATGAGACAGCGTCGGTTTTTCGCGAAATACCTGGACAGTATTGCCGACCTCGTCGATGACGCCGAAGTCCATCTTGATGATGCGGGAAGCTGTGGCTATGGTGACTGGATCAGTGTGAGTCCGGTGTGATGCCACAAACCGGCTGAGACTGAGATCGGTAAGTACGTCCCCATTGAGAACAATGAACGGCTCGTCCAGTTCCTCCCTGATCAGGGAGAGCGGGCCAATAGTGCCCAGAGGTTCCAACTCCTGGGTGTAGCGTATCCTAAGATTCCACTGTGATCCGTCTCCGCATACGGTGCGGATCAAGTGCCCCAGATAGCCGGTCGTTACGTAGACCTCCTGGATGCCGTTCCGTCGCAGCCACTTCAAAAGCAATTCAAGAACCGGCCGAGCACCGATCGGCATGAGAGGCTTGGGCAAGATGGATGTGAAAGGCCGAAGGCGTGTTCCCATTCCACCGCACTGAATGACCGCTTTCATCTCGTCCTCCTATTGATACGACTGTCGCGGTGTGATGGGTCCAGCCCACCCGGCCGGAAGGTACGCCAGTGTTGGTTTCACCTCTCCGGAGTGCAGCGATGGTAAGTGGCGCCCGAGAAGGCGTCGTCGTGCATTTGAATGGCACGTTCCCGGCGTTTTGATTTCAATATTCCAGCCGGTAGGGCATGGGCGCGGCAGGGTGATCAATCAGGGCTGGGAGCTGTAGCCGTTTGAATGGCAATTACCTGTGCAGATTTTCGGCGTCGGTAACGACCTTCCCGCAGAGGCATCGCCACCGTTCGTACGAAAAAAACACTTAACTATCTGGCCCTGAAATGTGTGCGATTGTAAGCTATATTAGAAGGTTGAAATGTGCGGATGGGCGACGGCGAGCGTCGACATACGGGGGATCAGCGGGCGGCTGATCTGTGTTGGGTCACCGTGCAGTCCATCCAAAGGGAGGTTTCGGCAGCTAGGGACACATGCGGGGCTGCCAAAAGGTGGGTGGTTCATGTATCGTATTATCATCGCCGACGATCACGGCTTGTATCGTCGTGGGCTGCGACTGGCATTGATGGCCGGCATTCCGGACTTGGAAATATTCGAAGCGGCATGTTTTGATACCGTCATAAGCCTGCTTGAAGATCAGGCGCCCGTTGATCTCGCCATCATCGACCTGCACATGCCGGGAC
>NZ_RZPH01000990.1:0-2173 GCF_004022825.1 Mesorhizobium sp. M7A.F.Ca.CA.004.04.2.1 | reverse complement strand
AATCTCAGGGGCGAATTCCTCGACTATCCGTTCTGGCTGCGTGCCGTGGCCCAGCATCCGTCAAAGGTCTATCCCGGCCGCAAATGGCTGTTCTGGCAGTATTCCGGCTCCGGCCTGTCGCACGGCGTCACCGGCCGCATAGACCTCAATGTCTTCCATGGCGACGAACGGCAATGGCGCGCCTGGGCCGGCGGCCGGCAGACGGTAGCCGACGCCAACTGAGACAGTCGTCAGTCCCGGCGCACTTCGCTCTGCCTGATGTCCGCGGTCTGGGCAACGCGACATCGGGCTGCTCGATGGACACGCTTCCGCCGGCAGCATTCGCTGAGGAAAGTGTCCGGCTCTTTGACCGACATGGACGCATGGGAGGAAAGATGGGTGTGTCATCGGAGGCTCTGGCACAGAGCCGTCAAACGATCAGCGCTTACGAGGATTATGCGGAACAATATGATGCCATCGTGCGCCATGTTCCCAACGAGAGGGAGCAGGCATCGCTCAAGCGCCTGGTGGCAATCGCCGGTACAGGCGGCCGGATTCTGGAAGTCGGGTCCGGAGCCGGATACGACGCGGATTTTCTGGAGACTTTGGGTGTCAAAGTCCGGCGCACCGACGCGACCAAGCGGTTTCTGGAACTGCAGGCCGCGCGTGGCAAGCATGGCGAGTTGCTCGATCTCATCACCGATGATCTCGGCGGCCCCTACGACGCGGTTCTGGCCCTGTGCGTCCTCATCCATGTGCCTCGCGACGAGACCGACCAGGTGCTTGCCAAGATAGCCGGGTCGCTGCGCCCGGGCGGCGCCTTTCTCGTCTCGATGCGTAATGGCGACGGCGAGACATCAGGCGAATATCATACGGTCTACTGGCGCAGGGACGACTTCGCGGCCCGTCTCGAAGGCGCCGGGCTCGTCCTCATCAGGGACGATTTCAACGTCGGCCGCGATAGCGAAGAATGGAACACGTTCCTGGCCGTGAAGCCTGCATGACGCGGCGTGGGCTGTTGCCGTTTGCGCTGCTCAACCTTTTCAGATTTTGCGAATAAGCAAGACATTGCCGCAGCCTTGCTGTCTATGTGCGAGTTCCTGCACTCCTGGGGGGAGACGAGTTGGAACTCAAGATCATGCTTGTCGGCTTTGCCTGCGTGGTCGCGGGCGCGCTGTCGTTCATCACCTTCATGAAATGGCGAGAGGTGAAGGCACTCAGCCGCTGGCTGCCGACGCCGGGAAAGATCATTTCCTCGCGCGTCGAGGCACGTGAGGTCAGAAACTCGGGCGTTGGTTCGGACAGCACTGACACCACCGAAATGCGCAATTTTCCGGCGATCACCTTCGAATACAAGATCGGCGGCAAGAAATTTCAAAGCTCGCGCTACAGCGTGAAAGAGAATTTGGGGAATTTCGAAGTCACGGAGACCCTTGCCCAGTTTCCCCGCGGCGCGGAGGTGACTGTCTTCTACAATCCGGCCGATCCGAGCAAAGCGGTGATCGAGCGCACCCTGCCGGACGGCGCCTTCAAGTTCATGGTCCAACTCTCGGCCGGCCTAGTGTTCGGCGCGGTTGTGCTGGTGTTTTCCGTCGGCGGTGTTCTGGAGGCGATCGGGCCGCATTTGCCCAAACCGCAGAATCTCGGTGCCGCGGCGTTGCTGCTTTTTATGGGCTTGTTCATCCTGAGCATCGGTTTCGCCCAGAAAGCGTTGGCCGAGCAGGCGGCAAAATGGCCGATCGTGGTTGGCCGCATCGACACTTCAGGTCTGCAGGCGCTCCGAAACCATTCAGGCTATGGCCGCTGGCGCACCGTCTTCAAATCCCGCATCGTCTACTCCTATGGCGTCGCCGGCCAGCGCTACAGCGCCGATCGTGTAACGTTCGGCGCCACCGTGACCGCCTCGCTGTCCGGCCTCGTCGGCGGCCAGGCACGGCAGTATATCGAAGGCAGCAAGGTCGACGTCCACTATGACCCCGCCAACCCCGGCTCGGCAGTGCTCGAATGCCGGGTCCGGGGGCTTTGGCTGCTATGGACCTGCTCGGCAGGTTTTCTCGGTGGCGCGGCCTTTCTGCTCGGGCTGGTTTGAGCGTGCCAGCCGACTTCGCCAATGCCAATTCAGACGGCTCCGCATGGGATGCCTTTACCTTGACAGGATGCAGCGATGAATAGGGTGCGATCGATCATCTGGGCC
>NZ_RZPH01000989.1:0-2177 GCF_004022825.1 Mesorhizobium sp. M7A.F.Ca.CA.004.04.2.1 | reverse complement strand
GGGGAGATGGCAGCAGGCGTGGGGCGCCAGCCTCTTCCGGCGGCGATAAGAGGTCACGCCCGGTCGAACCGACCCCCTCTGTCGCCTTCGGCGACATCTCCCCTCGAGGGGGGAGATCACCTTCAACCGATTTGCATCAATCCCCTCCGCAATCTCCGCTTGAAGCCGTTTGTGCAACGCGATACGCCGTTGCCGACTTCGACAAGGAGAGACCCGTGACCGCTGCAAATACCAGAACCGAAACCGACACGTTCGGTCCCATCGAAGTTGCCGCCGACCGGTACTGGGGCGCGCAGGCGCAGCGTTCGCTCGGCAATTTCAAGATCGGCTGGGAGAAGCAGCCGGCGTCGATCGTGCGCGCGCTGGGCATCGTCAAGCGGGCGGCGGCCGAAGCCAACATGGAGCTCAAGCGGCTTGATCTTTCCATCGGCAAGACGATTGTCGAGGCGGCGCAAGAGGTCATCGACGGCAAGCTCGACGACCATTTCCCGCTGGTGGTCTGGCAGACCGGCTCGGGCACGCAGTCCAACATGAACGCCAATGAGGTGATCTCCAACCGTGCGATCGAGATGCTGGGCGGCGTCATGGGTTCCAAGAAGCCGGTGCATCCCAACGATCACGTCAATATGAGCCAGTCGTCGAACGACACCTATCCGACGGCCATGCACATCGCCTGCGCCGAACGCATCGTGCACGATCTGTTGCCGGCGCTGAAGCATCTGCACAAGGCGCTCGCCGCCAAGAGCAGAGAGTTCAATCACATCATCAAGATCGGCCGCACGCACACACAGGACGCCACCCCGCTAACGCTTGGCCAGGAGTTTTCGGGCTATGCAGCGCAGGTCGCCTCGTCGATCAAGCGCATCGAGCTGACATTGCCCGGCCTGCAGGAGCTGGCGCAGGGCGGCACCGCCGTCGGCACCGGCCTCAACGCGCCGGTCGGCTTCGCCGAAAGGGTGGCGGATCGCATCGCCAGCATTACGGGCATCGCCTTCGTCACCGCGCCGAACAAATTCGAGGCGCTGGCGGCCCATGATTCCATGGTGTTTTCGCACGGCGCCATCAATGCGGCGGCCGCCGCACTGTTCAAGATCGCCAACGACATCCGTTTCCTCGGTTCCGGCCCGCGTTCGGGCCTCGGCGAGCTGTCGCTGCCGGAAAACGAACCGGGCTCGTCGATCATGCCGGGCAAGGTCAACCCGACCCAATGCGAGGCGCTGACGCAGGTCTGCGTGCAGGTGTTCGGCAACAATGCGGCGCTCACCTTCGCCGGCAGCCAGGGTCATTTCGCGCTCAACGTCTACAACCCTCTGATGGCCTACAATTTCCTGCAGTCGGTGCAGTTGCTCTCCGACGCCTCGGTCTCCTTCACCGACAATTGCGTTGTCGGCATCGAGGCCCGCGAAGACAACATCAAGGCGGCACTCGACCGCTCGCTGATGCTGGTGACGGCGCTGGCGCCGACCATCGGCTACGACAATGCCGCCAAGATCGCCAAGACCGCGCACAAGAAGGGCACCACGCTGCGCGAGGAAGCGCTCGCCACCGGGCTGGTCAGCGAAGCCGATTACGACCGGCTGGTGCGGCCGGAGGACATGACGCATCCGGGGTAGTCAATTCCAGGAAAAGTGTCTTGCGGTTTTCGGTCCGGAATTGCGTCAACCAAAAGCCCGGTATTTCGTGACGGGAGAATTTACTTCCGTCACGACGTGACCCGAAGCGAATTTTGCGCAGGCCGCCCGATCACGGAACGTAAGTACTGTGAACAATGTGTCGCCAGTCTGGTGGCTTTGGTGAACAGTCGGCTTGCTCTATCTCCCCGGTATCAACCCATCCCGGAGAGCCACAATGTCCATCAACACTTCAGTCGCCGGTTCCGGCGCATCCAATGCCTCGACCACCATCCTCCTCGGCCGCGTCCTGCTTGCCGTCATCTTCCTGCTTTCAGGCTTCGGCAAGCTGACCGCCATCGCCGGCAGGCGGGCTATTTCGGTGCCCTCGGCCTGCCCTTGCCGACCGTAACGGCCATTGTCGTCGGCCTGATCGAGCTTCTCGGCGGCCTCGCCATCCTCGTCGGCTTCAAGACCCGGATTGTTGCCTGGGTGCTGGCGATCTTCACCGTCGCCACCGGTATGGGCGACCAAACCGGTGGCGACGGTGAAGATCGCCAGCACCCA
>NZ_RZPH01000988.1:0-2180 GCF_004022825.1 Mesorhizobium sp. M7A.F.Ca.CA.004.04.2.1 | reverse complement strand
CTCCCGCATCATGGCGCTGTCGCGGTCGCACGATCTGCTGGTGAACTCGGAATGGGCCGGCGCCAGCCTCTTCGACCTCGCCCAGGAGCAGCTCAAGCCGTTCGGCCACGAGGCGCGGGTATCGCTCTCCGGGCCGCTTTTGACCCTGCAGCCGAACGCCGTGCAGAATCTCGGCATGGCATTTCATGAGCTCGGCACCAACTCATCAAAATATGGCGCGCTGGCGAGCGAGGCCGGGCGGCTCGAGATCACCTGGCGGATCGTCGAAGGCGTTTCTGACAAGCGGGAAATTCATCTGGTTTGGGACGAGACGATGCCGGTGCGCGAGGGAGAGCGGCGGGACGAAAGCACGCGCAAGGGTTTCGGCACCGTCGTCCTGCAACGGGTCGCGCCGCAATCGCTGAACGGCTTGGCGGTGCTGGATCGCAGCCCGGGCCATCTCAAATGGTCCCTGACGGCGCCGCTGGCTTCGATCATCGTTCCGCAGCTCGGCGCCGACGTGCCCGAAACCGAAACGTCCTGAGGCCTTGAGGATTGGCTCCATCAACCTCCCTTTGGCAGATGCGTATTCAAAAGCGGCCGCATCCTTGCCGCACCTGGCCGTGGATTCAGGAACCGCGACCCGGTGGCCGCGTTGTGGCGTCAAGCTTTTGGAGGGGACATCATGGAACAGCTCGTCGAGGAATTCGGCCATTCCACCTACACCTCGTTTCCGGTCATCGCGGCGCGGCTGTTGCTGGCCACCCTCTATGGCGCGGTCATCGGTTTCGAACGCGAATGGCGCAATCGCCCGGCCGGACTTCGCACGCATATCCTCGTCTGCGTCGCCGCCGCCACCTTCGGCATCCTGACGGTCGAGATCGTGCACGCGCCGATGTTCGCGGGGGAATCGGTCAAGGTCGATCCGATCCGGGTGGTCGAGGCGGTGACCGCCGGCGTCGCTTTCCTCGCCGCCGGCTCGATCATGTTTTCGCGCGGCGAGGTGCATGGGCTGACGACCGGCGCCGGCATGTGGCTGGCGGGCGCGATCGGCGTCGCCTGCGGACTGGGTCTTTGGCAAGTGGCCGGGTTCGGCACGCTGATCGTGCTGATAGTTGCCGGCTTTCTGCGCCGGTTCGAACGCGGGCCCGGCCTTGCCGCCGGTGATGAAGGCAGTCAGGCAAAGGCGGAGAAGGAGGGGGCCTCGGCCCGATCAAAGGGAGGGCGAAGGTAATCCCGTTCGCCGAGAGATGCCGTGACTGGTTTCACCGAAGAAGCCGGCCAGCAGATCGGCCGTGCGCGCCGGGTTCTCCTTGGGAAAGAAGTGCCCGCCCGGCATCGCCTGGCCGCGCACATCGTCGGCCCAGCCGCGCCACAGCGCCAGCGGCCCGCCTTCGCCGGCATACCATTGCGCCAACGCGCCCTGACCGCTCCATAGCGCCAGCAGCGGGCAGCGAATGCGCCGGCCGGCTGCCTTGTCGGCATGGTCGTGCTCGCGATCGAGCGTGGCTGCCGCCCGATATTCCTCGCAGATGGCATGGGCGTGGGCAGGCGCGCGCAAGGCCTCGACATAGGCCTGACGCACTTCGGCTGGAAACGCCGATGACGACGAGCCCCAGCCGTTGAGCGCATTGTCGACGATCGCCTCGGCGGCGCTGGACAGGATCTTTTCCGGCAACGGCTCGGGCTGCGCCAGCAGCGACCATGGCCAATAACCCAGCGCCAGCCTGGCGTCGGCCCGGTCCCAGGCATCGGCGGTCGGCACGATGTCGAGAACGGCGAGCCTGTCGATGCTGCCCCGATGATCGAGCGCCATGCGGTAGGCGACACGCCCTCCGCGATCATGGCCGGCGACCATGAAGCTGCTGAAACCCAGCTTCTCCATCAGCCTCATCATATCGGCGGCCATGGTGCGCTTGGCATAGGGGGCGTGGTCGGGAGTGGATGCCGGACACGAACTGCGGCCATAGCCGCGCAGGTCGGCGCAGACGACGCTGAACCGGCTGGCCAGAGCGGGGGCGATGTCGCGCCACATCAGATGCGTTTGCGGAAAGCCGTGCAGCAACAGCAGCGGTGGCCCGCCGCCGGCGCGCAGGCAGAATATGTTGGCATCGCCGGTGTCGATTTCCGCGCCTTGGAAACCCTCGAACATGATCGCCTCCGGCACGCGCAACGGCGGCAAACGGGTTTGGTTGCAATGC
>NZ_RZPH01000987.1:0-2181 GCF_004022825.1 Mesorhizobium sp. M7A.F.Ca.CA.004.04.2.1 | reverse complement strand
ATGTCTACGTCTTCGGCGGCGGCCATGTCGGCCAGGCGCTGGCGTCGACGATCGCACTTCTTCCCGTGCACGGCGTCGTCATCGAGACGCGCGCCGAAGCACTGGAAGGCATGCCGGAAACCGTAGAGATGCGGCTGACGCCGATGCCCGAGGCGATGGTGCGCGATGCTCCCGCCGGCACTGCCTTCGCCATCCTGACCCACGACCATGCGCTGGATTTCCTGATCGTCGCCGAGGCGCTGAAACGCGACGATGCCGCCTATGTCGGCATGATCGGCTCGAAGACCAAGAAAGCGACGTTCAGGAACTGGTTCCTGAAATCGGCGGATGGCAGTCAAGCTGAGTTTGCCCGCCTCGTCTCGCCAATCGGCGGCGACACCGTCAAGGACAAGCGCCCGCAGGTCATCGCGGCGCTGGCGGCGGCCGAGATCATGACGGCGCTGGTCAGTCACAACGCAACCTCAAGTGCCGACCATCAAATTCCGCATGGCAGGGTGATGGCAGGCTAGGCTGCGCCACAGCTAAACCGGCTGTTTCAAACCCAGTTGGTCGCGCAATGTGCGGCCCTCGTACTCCGTGCGGAACAGGCCGCGCCGCTGCAGTTCAGGCACGACGAGCATCGCAAAGGCATTGAGTTCGCCGGGGAAATAAGAGGGCATGACGTTGAAGCCGTCGGCGGCACCGCCTTCGAACCGCGCCTGCAACTCATCGGCAACCTGGGCCGCCGTGCCGACGATGCGCCAATGGCCACGCGCGCCGGCGAAATGCCGGGCAAGCTCGCGGATAGAGAGGCCGTCGCGGCGCGATTGCTCGATGACCAGCGCCTGCCGACTTTTCATCCCCTCGCTCTCCGGCAGGTCCGGCAGCGGCCCGTTGATCGGGTAGCGCCACAGATCGGAGATGCTGAGATAGCTGGACAGCAGCGCCACACCGACGTCGTCGGGGATCAGCGCCTGCAATTCCTCATATTTTTCACGGGCCTCCGCTTCGGTCTCCGCCACCACTGGCGCGACGCCCGGCATGATCTTGATGTCGTCAGGCTCGCGCCCGTAGGCCGCCAGACGCCCCTTGAGATCGTCGTAGAAGGCCTTCGCTTCCTCGAAGGTCTGCGCCGCGGTGAACACCACATCGGCGGTGCGGGCGGCAAGGTCGCGGCCGACATCCGAGGCGCCGGCCTGGACCATGACAGGCGCGCCCTGCGGCGAACGCGGCAGATCGAGCGGGTCGCGAACCGAAAAGCTCTGGCCGTCATGTCCGGATCCAGAAGCTCCATCGAGCTTGCCGTTCCAGAGCCCGGTTACCACCTCGGCGAATTCGCGCGCGCGCTCATAGCGATCGGCATGGGGCTTGAGGCCGGTCGAGCCGAAATTGGCGGCCTCGACAGGGCTGGCCGAGGTGACCAGGTTCCAGCCGGCCCTGCCGCCGCTCAGATGGTCGAGCGACAGGAAGGCTCGCGCCAGGCCATAGGGCTCGTTGTAGCTTGTCGAGGCTGTCGAGACGAGGCCGATGCGGCTGGTCTGGACGGCGAGCGCCGAAAGCAGGCTGATCGGCTCGAAGCCGATCGAGCGCGAAGTCTGGCTGGCAATGCCGACATTGGCTTCGCGCAGGCCTGCGGCATCTTCGCAGAAGATCATGTCGAACTTCGCCGCTTCCGCCGTGCGCGCCAGCGCGATGTAATGGTCGATGTCAGTGCCGGCGGTGACGTGTGCCTTGGGATGGCGCCAGGCCGCGATGTGGTGGCCTGTCGCCCACAGGAAGGCGCCGAGCTTGATCTGGCGAGCGGTCATCGGTCACCTCCGCCGGCAAGCCCGAGATGCGAGCGCAACGTCGTGCCGCGATAGTTCTCTCGAAACAGGCCACGCTGCCTCAGTTCCGGCAAAACCAGATCGACGAAATCGTCGAGCGCTGAAAGCTGTGCCGGCATCAGGATGTTGAACCCGTCGCAGCTTTTCGCCCGGAATTCCTCTTCCAGCCTCTCGGCGACGGCAGCCGGCTTACTATCGGCGGTTGGCGCGACGTTCGTCAGCACCTTGACGGCATCCGGGTCGCGTCCACAGGCTGCGACACGGCGCCTGATATCGTCATAGCGTCCTGTCGCGCCCTCCACCGGTCCGTCATCCAGCAGGATGACATCGGCGATGCGGGCGGCAATATCCAGGTCGGCTTCGCTCAAGCCCGACA
>NZ_RZPH01000986.1:0-2183 GCF_004022825.1 Mesorhizobium sp. M7A.F.Ca.CA.004.04.2.1 | reverse complement strand
GCAATGGAGAGCGCAGTGGCGATGGGCCGCTTACTTGCGAAGTTGCTAAAATAATGAAATGTTGTCCGCGGGAAATGGGAATGAGGCAGGGACTGATCGGAACCGCCGCGGTTTCGACGGTTTTGGGAAACCATGTATTTTGGACAGTTTCTCGTAGGAATGTCAGCCACGGCCATCATCGTCGCGGTCTGGACCTATATGGTTACCGGCTCTTTCTGGGAGGCATTTGCCTGGACGATAGCGACGCTGCTTGTCCTGCAGGTCGGCTACTTCGTGCTCATCGTGAGGCTGATCTTCAGGGGCTCGCACGATATCGCGCCGAGCGAGGATCCGGTAGACGCCTTCCCGCCATTGCGTCGCGACGGTGTCCGGCTTTAAGACCGGGTAGCCAGGATCACTCGCGCGTGTGCGCCCGGGCAATTCGGGGAACCTCGCCACCAGCGCGACCACGGTGTTTGGTCACCGAGACAGCGTCCGAGCATATCCCTGCCGGAGATTTCGGCGCAGCGTTATCGTGGGAACATGGCGCATGCGCGACCAGCTTCGCATGGAGCTCAGGCCGTCAGGTGGAACAAGTGATGATGCTTCGCGTTCTCTAGCGGTACCGGTGAGGTTGCCACCTCCATCGGAACTGCCATGGCTCGCTCTGCTCCCGGCGGGGCGAGCCTTTTTCGTGCTCCCATCGTCCAGATAGAGGGACGCGAGGCTGATTTGACGCGGCGACGACAGGTGCTTCGCCAATCCGACTACAGCAGGAATTTTTCGTCCTCTAATGTCCGCACACATTTGTGCAGGTTTTCAAGCATTTCCGCGCTGTCTGCCGCATGTATGATCAGCAACAAATTAATATCCGAGCCGAAAACGTAACATCTTCAATTCTGAAGTTCGATGGAACCGCATGGCAGCGGTGGAGTTTTTATGGAGGGCGGAATTCAATTGTCACTAGGAGACGGTCATGAAACTTTATCTTACAAGCGCGGCGGCCGCAGTCGTCCTGATGGGCGGCATTGGTGCGGCGCTGGCGGAGAGCGTCGTCGTCGTCCAGCCGGAGCAGGAGACGGTCGTTCGCGAATACATCAAGAGGGAACCGCTTGCCTCGGTGAACCTTCTGGGGGTCGAACTCAAGCTCGGCTCCTCGGTGCCGGACACTGTCGAATTGCGTGAGGTGCCCGACGTCAAATATCGCGTCGCCGTGATCAATGACCAGACGGTCCTCGTCGATCCGGAGACCCGCCAGATCGTTGAAGTGCTGCACTAAGGGGGTTCCCGCAGCACTGAACCTTGGGGAAAACCCGCCCCGACGTCGCGTCGGTGGCGGGTTTCCTTTGCCGCGACCCGCTATGGCCTATTCGGCGGCCAGTCTATCCTGCGTCTTGGTCTCGAAATCGCTGGCGTCGTGGCGCTCATGCAATTGCATGGCAGGCTCGCCGAAAGCGCGGTTGACCATGCGGCCGCGCTTGACCGTCGGTCGTGCGTCGATCGCCTTGGCCCAGCGTTGAACATGTGTGTATTCCTGCACGGACAGGAACTCGGCGGAATCATTGTACATGCGGCCGAGCGCCAGCCCGCCATACCTGGGCCACACCGCCATATCGGCGATGGAATAGTCCTTGCCGCCGAGATATTCGGTCTCGGCCAGTCGGCGGTCGAGCACATCCATCTGGCGTTTCACCTCCATCGAGAAGCGGTCGATGGCATATTCGAACTTTTCCGGCGCATAGGCATAAAAGTGACCGAAGCCGCCGCCCAGATACGGCGCCGAGCCCATCTGCCAGAACAGCCAGGACAGCACCTCGGCGCGGGCCGGCTGTTCGGTCGGCAGGAATTCGCCGAACTTTTCGGCGAGATAGACCAGGATCGAACCGGATTCGAAGATGCGCACCGGCGTCTTGCCGCTGCGGTCCATCAGGGCCGGGATCTTGGAGTTGGGATTGACCTCGACGAAGCCGCTGCCGAACTGGTCGCCATCGTTGATCCGGATCAGCCAGGCATCGTATTCGGCGCCCTTGTGGCCGCGCGCCAGAAGCTCTTCCAGCATGACGGTGACCTTGACGCCGTTCGGCGTCGCCAGCGAATAGAGCTGCAACGGATGCTTGCCGACGGGCAGTTCCTTGTCATGCGTCGGTCCGGCGATCGGCCGGTTGATGCTGGCAAAGGCTCCGCCGCTCGGCTTGTTCCAGGTC
>NZ_RZPH01000985.1:0-2184 GCF_004022825.1 Mesorhizobium sp. M7A.F.Ca.CA.004.04.2.1 | reverse complement strand
TTCCCAGACCACGTCGTCGACGGCAATGTCCCACATCTGCGCAGCGCGCTCGCGCAGGATTTTGATCGCATTGCGGGCGGCCGAGATCGTCGCCATGGAGGACGAGAAGGTGCCGCGGCTGCCGTCCGTCATGTCGTTGTAGCCGAGGCTGGACGTGTCGGCGACGATCGCCTTGACCTGGCTATAGTCGATGCCGAGCTCCTCCGCCGCCACCAGCGACAGCGACGCGCGCGAACCACCGACATCGACCGTGCCGACGGCAAGCGAGACCGAGCCGTCCATGCCGATGTTGAGGTCGGTGCAGGTCTGGCCGCCGAAATTGAACCAGAAGCCGCAAGCCATGCCACGGCCCTGGTTCTTGCCCAGCGGCGCCTTCATGTGCGGATGGCTCTTCACCGCCTCCAGCGTCGGGCCGATGCCGATCGGTCCGTAGACCGGGCCGTAGGAGGACCGTGTGCCTTCCTGCGCGGCGTTCCTGATGCGGAAGTCGACCGGATCCATGCCGATCTTCTTGGCCAGCTCGTCGACAGCACTTTCCACCGCGAAGGCCGCCATCGGCGCTGAGGGCGCGCGATAGGCTGCGGTCTTCGGCCGGTTGACCAGCACTTCGTAGCCGACCGTCTTGACGTTATCGAGCTTGTAGCAGGCGAATGCCGTCATGGCGCCGATCTCGGCCCAGGAGCCGGCATACGGGCCGCAGCTGTAGCGAAGCGTCGCTTCGGCGGCGGTGATCGTGCCGTCCTTGCGGGCGCCGATCTTGACGTCGATCGAGGTGGCGCTGGTCGGGCCCGAGGCGCGGAACACCTCGTCGCGGGTCATCACGAGCTTCACCGGCCGTCCGGCCTTGCGCGACAGCGCCAGCGCCACCGGCTCGGCCCAGACATGGGTCTTGCCGCCGAAACCGCCGCCGATCTCCGAGGAGGTGACGCGCAGTTTCGAGGCTTCCATGCCAAGCAACTGGGCGCAGTGCTGGCGGTAGACGAAATGGCCCTGCGTGCACACCCAGAGATCAGCGGTGCCGTCGGAGCTGAAATTCGCCACGCAGGCATGCGGCTCGATATAGCCCTGGTGCGTCTGCTCGGTCTTGAAGGAACGCTCGACGATAAAGTCGGCCTGCCCGAAACCCTGATGGACATCGCCATGGCCAAACTGGCTGCGCTTGGTGACGTTGGAGGGTTTTACCGGTTTTTCCTCGAGGCCCTCGGTGAAGATGGCATCATTGATCAAGGGCGCCGTGTGCTTCGCCGCCTCGTCGACATCGGTGACATGCGGCAAAAGCTCGTATTCAATCTCGATGAGCTTCAGCGCCTGCCTGGCGGTGCGGGCATCGATCGCGGCGACCGCGGCCACCGCGTGGCCGTCATAGAGCGCTTTCGTGCGCGCCATGCAATTGTCGAGGACGTCGTACATGGCGGCATCGCCATCGGTGAGGTCGGGCAGGTCGGCCGCGGTGATCACCGCCTTGACGCCGGCGAGCTTTTCCGCCTTGGACGTGTCGATTTTCACGATCCTGGCGTGAGCATGCGGGCTTCTGAGAACACGCCCGACCAATTGGCCGGCCATGTTGAAGTCGGCGCCGTAGCGGGCGCGGCCCGTCACCTTGTCGATGCCGTCGGGACGGATCGGACGCGTGCCGACGGAGGCGAATTTACGTCCGGAAAAACGTGGATCGAAATTCATCTCAGGCTCCCTTCATCACGATGGCCGCGTCCTGGACGGCGCGCACGATCTTGTCGTAGCCGGTGCAGCGGCAGAGGTTCCCGGCGAGGCCGAAGCGGATTTCCTCCTCGGTCGGGTCGGGGTTCTTGGCCAGGAGGTCCTTGGCCGCGATCAGGAAGCCCGGCGTGCAGATGCCGCATTGCAGCGCCGCATGCTCGAGGAACTTCTGCTGCAGCGGGTGCAGCGTATCGCCATGGGCCATGCCCTCGATGGTCTCGACGCGCCGGCCTTCAGCCTCGGCGCCGAGCACCAGGCATGAGCAAACCAGCCGATCGTCGAGGATGATCGAGCAGGCGCCGCAGTCGCCGGTGCCGCAGCCTTCCTTGGCGCCCGTCAGCCCCAGCCGATCGCGCAGGACATCGAGCAGCGTCTCGTCCGGCTGGCAAAGATACTCGACAGCGTCGCCGTTGATTGTCGTTGAAACTGCTATACCAGCCATCATTTGCCTCCTGCACGTGTATAGGC
>NZ_RZPH01000984.1:0-2184 GCF_004022825.1 Mesorhizobium sp. M7A.F.Ca.CA.004.04.2.1 | reverse complement strand
CTGTTCGACCCGCAGACGGGCATGCCGGTCTGCGTCATGGATGGCACCTACATCACCGCCGTGCGCACCTCCGGCTCGGCCGTGCTTTCGGTGCGTGAACTCGCCCGCCGCGACGCCAAGGTCGCGACGGTGGTCGGCGCCGGTGTGCAGGCCGGCCAGCATCTGCATCTTTTGCCGCTGGTGCGCGATTTCGCCGAAATCCGCGTTGTCTCGAAGGAGTTTTCGGATGCACAGGCGCTCGCCGCGCAACATCCCGGCGTCGTTGCCGTCGCCGATATCGAGGCCGCGGTGCGCTCGTCTGACGTCGTCTGCCTGGCAACGCATTCCTATGCGCCGGTGATCTCGGCCGACTGGGTGCGGCCCGGCACCCATGTCTCGTCGGTCGGCGTCGCCCCACCCGGCGGCGAGTTGCCGGTCGAGCTTGTCGGGCGGGCCATCCTTTTCGTCGAGACCAAGGACGCCTTCGCGCCGACCCCGGTCGGTTCCTGCGAACTGGTGGGCATTGATCCGGAAACCGGAACCGAGCTTGGCGAAATGCTGCTCGGACTGCGGCCGGGACGCGTCAGCGCCGATCAGGTCACCGTCTACAAGGCCATGGGCGTTGCAATGGAAGACATGGTGGCCGCCGATCTCGCCTATCGCGAAGCGGTTCGGCGCGGAATGGGACGTGTAGTTGCGCTGTAGCGGAGCCGCTCAATTGTTGGAGCCAGCGCCGCCCGTCGATAGGATCGTCCTTCTCCCCGTGAACGGGGAGAAGATGGCGGCAACCAGATGAGGGGCAGCACCAACGTGGAGGGTTGGGACCTGCCCCTACCCCTCCACCGTCTCCAGCACGCTCAGCAGCGCGCCCTCCATGTCAGGCTCGTCGCCGGAGCAGACGCACAGCATCTCGGCGTCGCCCTCGCCCACCGACAGGTAGGCGTGACCCATGGTGGAATCGATATAGACGCTGTCGCCCTGTTTCAGCCGCACCGGCGCGTACTGGTCGGTGTGCAGCTCGATCTCGCCCTTGAGCACGATCAAAAATTCCTCGCCGGCATGCCTGGTCAGCGGGCCGAATTCCTGCAGCGTGCGGGCGCGTGCATAGGCGTGGATCGGCACCATGCGCTTGCGCACCAGATCGGTGGCCAGATAGCGGTAATCGTAGTTGCGGGTCAGCTGGCGCAGCGTGTTGGACTGCGAGGTCACCGAACGACGGGTGCGCGCGGCCGGCTGCTTGCGGTCGCCGCTGAGCAGCTCGGTGACATGGATGCTCAGCCCCTCGCAGATCTGCAGCAGCTTGTCGTAGCTCAGCGACATCTGGTCGTTCTCGACTTTGGACAGCGTCGACACCGCGACGCCAGTCAGCGTGCTGACCTCCTGCAAGGTCCAGCCATGCGTCTTCCTCAAGCCGCGCAGGCAATCACCGAGGTTCGGTTGCTCCGACATCGTCAGCTCCTGGCGCGGCCACCGGGCCGCTTCTTCACCCTAGGTAGTCCAACTCCCTGCCGCCATCAACAACGCTAACAATTTTCTTATACGCTAAATATTGACTGGATACGAAATTATTTCTACCCCTAGGACATGCAGTCCAAGTCTCTCCAAAAAATCGTCGTCATCGGAGGCGGCATTGCCGGCCTTTCGCTGGCGACGGCCGTGCAATCCTGGGCCGAGATCACCGTGCTCGAGCGCGAGCCGCATCTCGGCTACCACGCTAGCGGCCGCTCCGCGGCGCTGTTTTCCGAAACCTATGGCAATGCGCTGGTGCGGGCGCTGTCGCTGGCCAGCCGGCAGGCGATCATCGATGGCGGCTTCGCCGCCCACCGGCGCGGCGCGCTGCACGTCGGCGGTGTCGAAGACAGTGCAGCCGTCGACCGCATGGCGGCCGAGATGCAGGCGCTGGTGCCGAGCGTACGGCGCCTGTCAGCAGCAGAAGTCACCGCGCTGGTGCCGGTCATCGCCACGGCAACCACCTGCGGCGGCGTGCATGAACCCGGCGCGCTCGATGTCGACACGGGAAAGATGCTTGCAGCTTCAGCCTCCGCGCTCAAGGCCGGCGGCGGCGTGATCCGCACCGGCGAGGAAGTGCTGGAGATTTCCCGCGTCGCAAATGGCTTCAGCGTCACCACCAATGCCGGCGCCTACCAGGCCGACATCGTCGTCGACGCCGCTGGCGCCTGGGTCGATGTCGTCGCCGGGCTGGCC
>NZ_RZPH01000983.1:0-2190 GCF_004022825.1 Mesorhizobium sp. M7A.F.Ca.CA.004.04.2.1 | reverse complement strand
GTGTCGAAGCGCGCCGCCAGCGCATCATAGAGCAGCAGCCGGCCGACCAGCGGCTCGCCAATGCCGGTGATCAGCTTGATCGCCTCCATCGCCTGCAGCGTACCGACGACGCCGGTCAGCGCGCCAAGCACGCCGGCTTCGGCACAGGACGGCACCAGGCCCGGCGGCGGCGCCTCGGGAAACAGATCGCGATAGCTTGGGTTGGGCTTGCCGTCCCTGCCGTCTTCGAATGGCTTCAGCACCGTTACCGAACCATCGAAGCGTCCGACGGCGGCATGCACCAGCGGCTTGCCTTCGCTCGCGCAGGCATCGGCCACGGCATAGCGCGTTTCGAAATTGTCGGAACCGTCGACGACGATGTCATAGCGGGCGACGAGGGCGGGCGCATTGTCCGTGGTCAGCCGGAACGTATGCGGTTCGACTGTGGTGTTGGGATTGATGCGAGCGATTGCCGCCTTGGCGCTATCGGTCTTCAGCAGGCCGACAGTGTCGGTACCGTGAATGACCTGGCGCTGCAGGTTGGACAGCGAAACGGTGTCGTCATCGATCACGCCGAGTGTGCCGACGCCGGCGGCGGCAAGATATTCAAGCACCGGCGCGCCCAGTCCGCCAGCGCCGATGACCAGCACCCGGGCCTGTTTCAGCCTTTGCTGGCCGGCGCCGCCGATCTCCGGCAGCACGATGTGGCGGGCATAGCGTTCGATCTCGTCTGCGGTCAGGGCGGCAGTGGTCATTGCCTGATCATACAGGGACTGAAAAACCTTGTCAGGGGCCAACGCACCTGTTGATGTCGCCCAGGAACACGAGGCACAATGGTCTAGATCGTTGGCCCAACTGTCCCATGGTCGACAGTCAGGAATTGCGCGCGCCCCTGGAGACTGGAAAACAGCGCAGCATCGGTTCCTGTCATGAACGCCTGGCAGTTCAGTTCCTCCAGGATGGAGAACAGCGCCGCGCGCCGCCGGCTGTCGAGATGCGCGGCGATCTCGTCGAGCAACAGGATCGGCGTCATGCCCGACATTTCGCCGGTCAGCCTTGCGTGCGACAGCACGATGCCGACCAGCAGTGCCTTCTGCTCGCCGGTCGAGCAGAGTTCGGCCGGCATCGCCTTGGGGCGGTGTCGAACCACCAGATCCGAACGGTGCGGGCCGTCGAGGGTGCGCCCGGCGGCGCGATCGCGCTCACGGCCCCCGGCAAGCGTCCGACGGAAGCGCTCCTCGACATCGACCGCCGGCGCGGCGGCGATTTCGGCTTCCAGATCGCCCGAAAGGCCGATATCGGCCCGCGGAAATGGTCCCGTGTCGGGCAGCCTGTCGATCATGGTGGCGAGCAGCCGCACCATTTCGGCCCGCGCCGCGGCTATCGCCACACCGGTTTCGGCCATCTGCGTCTCGATAGCGTCGAACCAGCGGTCGTCCCGGGAGTTTTCGGTAAGCAGCCGGTTACGACCGCGCATAGCCTTCTCGTAGTCGATCGCACGTTGCCCGTGCCCGGGATCGATCGCCAGCACGAGCCGATCGAGAAATCGCCGGCGATCCGCGGCCGGTCCGGTGAACAACGCGTCCATGGCTGGCGTCAGCCACACCACGCGCAGCCATTCCAGCATGTCCTCGGCCGAGCGCGCCGACGCTCCGTTGATGCGCACCCGCCTGCCGCCTTCGCCGGCGGTGTCGCCGCCGGAAATGCCTGTTCCGATCTCGACCTGGCCGTCAGGTCCGTCGAGCCGGGCATGCAATGCAAAGCCGCCGTCGCCGCCCTCGCGTGCGACATCCACGTAAGGGGCGCGGCGCAAACCACGCCCCGGTGTCAAAAGGGAGATTGCTTCGAGGAGATTGGTTTTGCCGGCGCCGTTGTCGCCGGAAAAAACCACGGCACCTGGCGCCAGATCGATCGTCAGCGCCGCGTAGTTTCGGAAATTGGTAAGTGTAAGCTTACTTATGTGGTTCTGTGCCGGCAACCGCTATCCGCCTATAGAGCGTTCCATCGTTTCACGGAAACGCAAAACCAATCTATCTCTTTGTTTTAACGCAATTCCCAAGGGAAAGCGCTATGCGCTTTTCCCGGGAAAACCGCTTCACACTTTTCCTGGAATTGCTCTAGAAGTTGCCGTAAATATCGCGCTTGCCGGTCCACAACAGGACCGAAGTGCTGACACCGTGCCGCTACACCCGCATCGGCATCAGCACATAG
>NZ_RZPH01000982.1:0-2190 GCF_004022825.1 Mesorhizobium sp. M7A.F.Ca.CA.004.04.2.1 | reverse complement strand
GGACCCTTGTCCCTGCTGGCGGCGTAGGTAAGCCTGCCGCCAACGTCAGTGACATCAGCGTCGATAAGAATGAAATCCGTCGAAGCGTGGTCGCTGGGATCATCGCCGTCGAACGCGAGATAGAAGTTTGCAGGATCGCAGTCCCATATCGCAGTCAGTGCAACCGGAATGTTCTTTCTTCCTTTGCACCAGATGTCGACCTTGCGTTTCTCCTGAGCGCGGGCGACCTCGAAGGCTTCGTCTAGTTTTCCTTCCGCGACATCCATGGCTGTGATGACGTTCAAGCCAAGGGCCGTCAGACGGTTGATCTCGTCCACGTTCGCCATGCCTTCTCCTCTGGCAGCAGATTATTATCCACCGTTGGAAGATGCGGCGGCAATCCAAGCCTGAGGCACGAGGGCCTGTCCACGCCATTCCTCAATCAACTTGACTCCGGGAAGCTTGCCCCAGACGTCCTCATCTGCATGATCCAGCACGATGATCTGGAGGCGACCTTTCGCGGCCATGACCTCAGCGCCTAGGAGCGCAAAGACCTTCCTGACGGCGACCACGTCCTGATCCCTCCACGCGATGAGGTCGGGGCCCTCGTCGCCCGCCGCCCGCTTAGGAAAATAGACTTGGCTAGGTTGGTCGAAGATCAGCTGACCAGGGACTGGGTGATGAGGTTCGGCCAGGAAGTAGTGCTGCAGCGCAAGCATTAGTGCGACGTGATACGCGAGCCAATTGGCGCCGCTGCCAATCTCCCACAGGTAGTCCTCACGCGTTCCCCTAGTCACCTTGACGGTCAGGTCTTCAATCAACAGCCTAATCGGGGCCTCGGGCCACTCCGCGTCAAGCTGCGGAATCAGCCGATTGGCATGATGGGAGACTTGGTGCAACGCGTTGAATAGCTTGCGCTGGATGTCGGCCTCGGAGATCGTCTTTTGCAGCGTTGCAATATCGGCCTGCAGCGAGGTGAGTTCCTGCCGCAAATCCGACGACTGGTCGGCGCGGTCGTAGACGTGCAACGCCTGCTCCAATCGACCGAGGAAGCGCTCAAGCCTATCGAAGCGATTGGCCTCGTCTCGGGCGACGTCAGAGTCCCGTTCCAGCACCGCTATCTCGCTACGGACATCGTTCAACTCAGATAGGACCGCTTCAGCGGCGCCGCGCTGGCGCAGGATTTCCTTGTCAAGCGTGTTAGACATCGCAGGGTGGGTCCGCAGTCGGATCTCCAGACCGCCGAGGTTGTCGCAAAGGGCCAAGACCTTCTCGCGGCCGCCGTCCCCGAGTGCGACCAACGGATCGGCGAACTCGTCGGCCAAGTCCCTCAGCCACGTGGAAAGGTCCAAGCGGTCACGTTGGATGCGCATGGCGTCGCCGTACGCCTCGCTGCTCTCCACCAGACGGCGCAGTTCGTTCAGGCGCTGACGATGCTCGGTAAGTCGCGCGGCGATTTCAGTTTCCGACGCACGAAGGGTTTCCAGACGCGTCAGCACCACATCGATGCCGGCCAGGCTTGGTCGAGCAAGACTTGAGTTGCTGTTCGACACGCGCCGAAGCAGGTCAACAACGTCACTCCAGTCCTTCGGCACTTCAGTGGAGGAATCGACTAGGCCAAGTTCGACTGCCTGACGCAGCCACGCCTCCGCCTCCGCCCGCCAAGCGCCAGTTGCCGACACGATCGCGCGTAGCTCAGCCTCCTTCCGGCGGAGGTTGCGCTGGAGCCGATCGATCTCAAACCGCGCCTGGAGAATCTTTGCCGTGACCGCGCCCAGAACGTACGGGAAGATGGTCTTTAGCTTCTCCCGGTGTTCCGTCGTATCGGCCTTGAAAAACATCACGTCGGGATTGGCGATCACGTTCTGAGGTTGGAACGTGAAGGCCATGAGGTCGCGGAAGCTTGGCCTTTGCTTGAATCCATTCTCTGTACCTGGTTCGAAGTCGAGGTCAGTCAGTCCTGCCAGGCGGTTCATCGCGCGCTTGACCGTGTCGACATTGGTGGTCTTGTCGGTGATCGTCTCCGGAATTTCGACCTGTGCGCCCTCCAGCAGCACCATGTCGCCTGTGCTCTGTTGGTCCCCCGGTTCGCGTCGCGCCAAGAGCTTTTCGCCATCCAGCGTCTGGATCAGAATGCCGAACCAGCTGCAGTTCTCGCGGATTACGCCCACCGGAATCGCGCATTTCTCCGAGCCCAGACAGTAATCAAGA
>NZ_RZPH01000981.1:0-2197 GCF_004022825.1 Mesorhizobium sp. M7A.F.Ca.CA.004.04.2.1 | reverse complement strand
ACTCGAAGCGGCGGCGATGCTTGTCATCGAGCGTTTCCGGGAGGGAAAACAACGCAATGAGGAAATTCACGAAGGCGAGCCCGGCGGCGAAATAGAATGGCACGCGCGGCCCGAACGTGCCGAGCAGCCCGCCCAGAACCGGCCCGATGACGAAGCCGACGCCAAACGCGATACCGAGCAGGCCGAAATTCTTTGCCCGGTTCTCATCGTTCGAGATATCCGCGATGAAGGCTGAAGTCGTCGAATAGCTGGCGCCTGAAATGCCGGCCAGCACACGCCCGATGAACAGCATCGGGTAGGACCAGGCGACCGCGCAGATCAGATTGTCGATGGAGAAGGTCAGCACCGATGCGAGCAGGATCGGCCGCCGCCCGAACCGGTCGCTCAAGCCACCCATGATCGGCGCGAAGACGAACTGCATCGCCGCATAGACGAACAACAGCCAGCCGCCTTCGATCGCCGCGCCACTGATGCTGACCCCGGTCAATTCCCTGAGATAGGCCGGCAGCACCGGCATGATCATGCCGAAGCCGATAATGTCGAGCAGCAGCGTGGTGAAGACGAGCGCAAGGCCCCGTCTGGCGGTTTTGGGGTCGATCATGCTGGGTCAAGCTCCTCTGCTCGCCCTCAGGCGCAGGCGGACGCAGCTTATAGGCGAGCTCGCGGCAAGGAACAATGCGGGAACAGGCCGAATCTGGTCATCCTGACACCCCCTGACGACAACATCGCCGGCAGGTGAAGCTTGAAAACGGTCTGGTCAGATCGGCCCACTCAGCGTGTTGCAATCCGACAGCTTGCCGCTCTTGTAACCACGCGCCAGCCAGGTCTGCCGCTGCTGCGAGGTGCCGTGGTTGAAGCTTTCCGGTACGACATAGCCCTGCGTCTTCTTCTGCAGCGTGTCGTCGCCGATCTTTTGGGCAGCATTGAGCGCCTCTTCGAAATCGCCCTGCTCCAAGATGCCCTTCTGCCCGGTGAAATGCGCCCACACGCCGGCGAAGCAGTCGGCTTGCAGCTCGATGCGCACCGACATCTGGTTGGCCTCCGCCTGGTCCATGCCTTGCCGCATCTGGTTGAACTTGGACATAATGCCCGTCAAGTTCTGCACGTGGTGGCCTACCTCGTGCGCGATCACATAGGCTTGGGCGAAGTCGCCAGAGGCGCCGAACTGTTGGTCGAGTTGCTGGAAGAAGGTTGTATCGAGATAGACCTTGTGGTCGCCCGGACAATAGAACGGCCCGGCGGCCGACGATGCCGAGCCGCAGGCCGAACGGATTTGGCCGCTGAACAGCACCAGCTTCGGGTCCTCATATGTCAGCCCCTGCGATTTGAAGATCCCGGTCCACGTGTCCTCGGTCTCGGCCAGCACGGTCGCCACGAACTGCTTCATCTCATCATTGGCGGGCGTAGCAGAGCCGCTGTCCTCGGTAATCTGGCCGCCGCCGCCCGGCGCCAGTCCGCCGCCGCCACCCAGGATCGTCGACGGATCGAAGCCGAAATACCATCCGGCCAGCACCACCAGGATGACGAGGAAGATGCTGCCGCCGCCACCGGTGCGGCCGCCGATCGGAATGCGGAACTGGCCACCGCCGCCGCCGAGCCCGCCACCGCCGCTGCGGTCGTCCTCGATATTGTCACTCTGACGACGGCCTCTCCAGAGCATGGCAACTCCTCGCGCTGCAAACTTCCCCGTTGTTGCGGGGCTCAACCCAACAAACAACTATCTCAATGGTTGCTCCAAGTCACAGCATTTTTCCAGACCGCGGCGGTTCTGGCATGACGGCCTCACCGCTCTGGCCGAGAGTGCGCAAGGCCTGTAGCATTGCTCGTGGATGGGGGATGTATTGGGCTTGAAGACGATCGGTTCGTTCCTGTCGCTGATTGCGGCGTTGTTTTGCCTCGGCACGCCGGTAGCCGGCGCGGTGACGCTCGATTCCAGCGTTGCCGTCACCGACCCCGCCACTTTGCAGGCATTGGAACGCGGCGGACTGTCGATCAGCCGCCTGCTGGGGCCAGCGCTCGGCCTGACCCGCGAGGTCGACAATCGCGGTCTGTTCTCGGTACCGGCTTTGGCGACGGTGCGCGACACAGTCAAGCAGCAGATCGCCGACGAGCCGAAGACCAGTCCGGACCCCTATGTCGCCGACATGGCCAGATCGAAGGCCACCAGCCAGAAATTCAATCCGAAATACATCGACGA
>NZ_RZPH01000097.1:5000-10301 GCF_004022825.1 Mesorhizobium sp. M7A.F.Ca.CA.004.04.2.1 | reverse complement strand
CCTTGGTACCGCGACGCTTGAGGTACTTGTCCCAGTAGAAGTCGTCCGCATTGTCCTTGGAGACAATGGAGAAGCCATTGTCGACGAAGGGCACGCTCATCGGGTTGAAACCCGAACGCTTGGCGTCGTTCATCGGATCGATCAGGCCGGGATGCTTGGCCATCCACAACAGCATGAAGCCCATATAGCCCTGCATGCCCTGGTTTGGATTGACCGAGCCGAAGATCTCGCCGGCCTTGATCATGTCGAGGATCTTGGCATTGACGTCGGCGAGCATGACGCGGATCTTGCCACCGCCTTCCTTGGCGGCCTGGGCAGCGCCGATGGCCGAGTTGGCCTCCGGCATGAACACGGCGCCAAGATCAGGATGCGCCTGCGCCAGGCTCAGAACCGCCTGATAGGCCTTGGTGGGATCCTGGTTCGAAGCGGCGCGGCCGACGAGCTTCATGTCAGGCCATTTGGCTTCCATGCGGGCAACGAACGCGTGGACGCGCTTGTCGTGGTTGTCCTGGCCGGGATTCTCCAGCACCGCATATTCGCCCTTGCCGTCCATCGCCTTGGCAACGGCGTCGGCGGCATAGGTGCCTTCGGCATTGTTGTCGGAGGTGATGTAGGAGACGCGCTTGGAATTCGGCGAGTCGGCGGCGAAGGTCACCACCGCGGTGCCCTGTTCGATGGCGCGGTTGATCGGCTCGATGAACGGATCGGAGTTCATCGGATGCACCAATATGCCGGCCGGCTTCTGCGCCAGCGCTTGGTCGAAGGTCGCGATCTGCTTGTTGACGTCGTATTCCGGCGTACCCGTATAGGCGGTCTCGCAGCCGAACTGCTGGCCGGCCTGCTTGAACATTTCATAGACCGGGAACCAGTATTCGACGCCCGAGACCATGACGTTCATGACATATTTTTCACCCGGCTCGCATTTGAACGGGTTTGGGGTTTCGGCGCGTACCTGCATCGACCCAAAGCAGGTCGATGCAGCCGCCGCGATTGCGAGCGTGCTCAGAAATTTGCGCAAGTTTCCTCCCTTGGCCGAAGCCATCCTCAATGACCGTCGCAGGCGCTCAGCGAGCGCTGCCGTATGGATTTGATGATGCCAACCTTCCTCCGAAAGCCGACGATCGGGACATTACAGCCTCGGCGCACGTTGTCAATATAATTCACATACTGAAATATATTTCACAACCTACTTCCGGGGAGTCTACGCTCCGGTCGACGAAGCTGGTCGCAGGCCGCCAAGGTGCCGTACGGGCCAGGCAAGGCCTTTCCGGCCTTTTTGGCCGCGAACCGGGGAGTGTGGTTGGAGTATCTGCACCCAGGAGTTCGCGCGGTGCCCTCCCGCCGGCCGCGTCTTATCACGTGAAGCCCAGATCTTGTTTGATAAGCATCTGCTCCGAGCGCGGCGTGACGCTCTCCATGTCGCTTGGCCAAGAAGTCTGCTGCTTCGTCGGCTTACAGCAGCCTTGACCACCCGGAGTATTCCGAGAACCTTCGACTGTCCCCCGAATGCGAACGGCCCGCCGGCATTGTTCCAGGCGGATTGTTTGCTTACCGAAGTTTGGTTGGGGAGAGGATTTGAGTTTTCTGTCTTGCGGCTTGGGCTTGGCCTGCTTGGGGGCGCCTGATGACGGGTTAAACGCCGGCACCAGGGCAAAAAACAAAAGAGCCCGCACGAGGCGGGCTGTTTGTTTAGTGAGGTTTGGTTGCGGGGACAGGATTTGAACCTGTGACCTTCAGGTTATGAGCCTGACGAGCTACCGGGCTGCTCCACCCCGCGTCACCTCTTAGCAAGCGTTTGCTTGCTAATCCAAGCAAGCGCTTGCTTGCGTTCCTAAGCAAGCGTTTGCTTGCTTTTTTGTGTAAGCCGAGGCCTACAGATAGGTATATGGCTGACCAAATGAAAGGGCCGCTTACGCGGCCCGTGATCCCTTGGCGGGCCATTTCATAAAGAGAAGACATCACTCCATCCGATTGGATGTGAGTTCAACGTGCGTTTAGCAGACCTGGCAGCGACCTACTCTCCCGCGTCTTGAGACGAAGTACCATCAGCGCTGGAGCGTTTCACGGCCGAGTTCGGAATGGGATCGGGTGCAGCCGCTCCGCCATAACCACCAGGTCGGCAAAACGCACGTTGTTCGAGAAGCTTTTGAGCGAAGGAGCACAAAGAGGCATCGGCAGCGGAGCTGTCGGGTGCCTCTCGGGGCTATTCGCTGGTCCTTTATGTGCCTGTCATCCTCCGATTTGGAGCGATGAGCATAAGGAATGAGAACGATCAAGCCGATCGAACTATTAGTACCGGTAAGCTTCAAGCGTTGCCGCTCTTCCACACCCGGCCTATCAACGTGGTCGTCTTCCACGGTTCTCAGGGAATACTCGTTTTAAGGTGGGTTTCCCGCTTAGATGCCTTCAGCGGTTATCCCGTCCGGATATAGCTACCCTGCTATGCGGCTGGCGCCACAACAGGTCCACCAGAGATCCGTCCATCCCGGTCCTCTCGTACTAGGGACAGATCCTTTCAATATTCCTACACCCACGGCAGATAGGGACCGAACTGTCTCACGACGTTCTGAACCCAACTCACGTACCGCTTTAAATGGCGAACAGCCATACCCTTGGGACCTGCTCCAGCCCCAGGATGCGATGAGTCGACATCGAGGTGCCAAACAACCCCGTCGATATGGACTCTTGGGGGTCATCAGCCTGTTATCCCCGGCGTACCTTTTATCCGTTGAGCGATGGCCCTTCCACGCGGGACCACCGGATCACTATGACCGACTTTCGTCTCTGCTCGACTTGTCAGTCTCGCAGTCAGGCAGGCTTATGCCATTGCACTCAGCGAACGATTTCCGACCGTTCTGAGCCCACCATCGCGCGCCTCCGTTACTCTTTAGGAGGCGACCGCCCCAGTCAAACTACCCACCATACATTGTCCCGGACCCGGATAACGGGCCGCGGTTAGACATCCATAGTAATAAGGGTGGTATTTCAAGGGTGGCTCCACCTGAGCTGGCGCCCAGGTTTCAAAGCCTACCACCTATCCTACACATGCCACTACGAATGCCAATGTAAAGCTATAGTAAAGGTGCACGGGGTCTTTCCGTCTAACCGCAGGAACCCCGCATCTTCACGGGGAATTCAATTTCACTGAGTCTATGCTGGAGACAGCGGGGAAGTCGTTACGCCATTCGTGCAGGTCGGAACTTACCCGACAAGGAATTTCGCTACCTTAGGACCGTTATAGTTACGGCCGCCGTTTACTGGGGCTTCGATTCAGAGCTTGCACCCCTCCTCTTAACCTTCCAGCACCGGGCAGGCGTCAGACCCTATACGTCGTCTTGCGACTTCGCAGAGCCCTGTGTTTTTGATAAACAGTCGCTACCCCCTGGTCTGTGCCACCCTCCTCTACTTGCGTAGAAAAGGGTCACGCTTCTTCCGAAGTTACGCGTGCAATTTGCCGAGTTCCTTCAGCATAGTTCTCTCAAGCGCCTTGGTATACTCTACCAGACCACCAGTGTCGGTTTCGGGTACGGTTTATAAGGAGGAGCTATTTCCTGGAACCACGCAGCAGCCCGTTCAATCCGATAAGATTGGACTACCTCAATGATCCGTCACTACCTCCAAGCCCACGAATATTAACGTGGTTCCCATCGACTACGCGTTTCCGCCTCGTCTTAGGGGCCGGCTAACCCTGCTCAGATTAGCTTTAAGCAGGAACCCTTGGTCTTTCGGCGGGGGAGTCTCTCACTCCCCTTACGTTACTCATGTCAGCATTCGCACTTCTGATACCTCCACCACCCCTCACGGGTATGGCTTCATCAGCTTACAGAACGCTCCGCTACCGCTTGGCCCTTGCGGACCAAACCCTAAGCTTCGGTGTATGGCTTTAGCCCCGTTACATTTTCGGCGCAAAGACCCTTATTTAGACCAGTGAGCTGTTACGCTTTCTTTAAATGATGGCTGCTTCTAAGCCAACATCCTGGTTGTTTTGGGATCCTCACATCCTTTCCCACTTAGCCATAACTTGGGGACCTTAGCTGTAGGTCAGGGTTGTTTCCCTTTTCACGACGGACGTTAGCACCCGCCGTGTGTCTGCCGACTAGTACTCCCAGGTATTCGGAGTTTGGTTAGGTTTGGTAATCCGGTGAGGACCCCTAGCCCATCCAGTGCTCTACCCCCTGGGGTATTCGGTCGACGCTCTACCTAAATAGATTTCGCGGAGAACCAGCTATTTCCGAGTTTGATTGGCCTTTCACCCCTAGCCACAAGTCATCCCGAACTATTGCAACAGTTATGGGTTCGGTCCTCCAGTAAGTGTTACCTTACCTTCAACCTGCTCATGGCTAGATCACTCGGTTTCGGGTCTAATGCGACGAACTGAACGCCCTATTCAGACTCGCTTTCGCTGCGCCTACACCTAGCGGTTTAAGCTTGCTCGTCACACTAAGTCGCTGACCCATTATACAAAAGGTACGTGGTCACCCAGGACGAACCTTGGGCTTCCACTGTTTGTAGGCAATCGGTTTCAGGTACTCTTTCACTCCCCTTGTCGGGGTGCTTTTCACCTTTCCCTCACGGTACTAGTTCGCTATCGGTCATGCACGAGTACTTAGGCTTGGAGGGTGGTCCCCCCAATTTCAGACAGGATTTCACGTGTCCCGCCTTACTCGAGGACGATTGATTGCATTACGCGTACGGGGCTGTCACCCACTATGGCCCTACTTTCCAGAAGGTTCCGCTTGTCTCTCAATCGCCACTGGCCTGGTCCGGGTTCGCTCGCCACTACTTCCGGAGTCTCGGTTGATGTCCTTTCCTACGGGTACTTAGATGTTTCAGTTCCCCGCGTTCGCCACTTTACCCCTATGTATTCAGGGTAAGTTACCTATTATCGATACTTGGAAACCACAGCAGCAAGTCGGCCTTGCGACCTTCCGGCTGCTCTGATTTTCCAAGTACCTTAGGTGGGTTTCCCCATTCGGAAATCTACGGATCAAAGGGTATTCGCACCTCCCCGTAGCTTATCGCAGCGTATCACGTCCTTCATCGCCTGTGCATGCCAAGGCATCCACCAATTGCCCTTAAGACACTTGATCGTTCTCATTGCCAATGCCCACCCGCGCAATCCCGAAGAGATTGTCGCCTGAACCGGATCCTGTGCGGGACCCAATTCGATGTCATTGGCACAAAAAGACCAGCTTCTCGAGATCGGTTCGAGGGTGCGGTTAGGCAAGCCCATCATATGCGGGAGATTGAGCGTCTCCCGCGACAAATCACAAACCTTTTCAAGCTCATGAAGTTCGAACA
>NZ_RZPH01000097.1:0-2500 GCF_004022825.1 Mesorhizobium sp. M7A.F.Ca.CA.004.04.2.1 | reverse complement strand
TTTTGCGACAGAAATTTCGGACCCGATCTGCCGATAGCCGACTGCCCCAGGGGAACGCTGGCAATACCGATTGGACGGCAGGGAAGGAGCCCTATTGCCGCCGCATTGCCGTTCGACACCAAAGCCAACGAAAGTGGGCGCCGCCGACGGAGCAGCGCCTGTCTTACGAGCCCTCTATATAGGAGTGTGCGATGGGCCTTGCAGAGAAGGTACACCGCCCCGCCTGGTAGAGCGCTCTATAAGAGAAGTGCTTGGGGGCAATTCGTTCGGAGCCTGGCGCTTCGTTGACTTCACCTGCCATGACAGGCAAATGTCACGGCCACAACAAAAGCGACAAGCCGTTCCGCCCGGGGAAGAAGCAGCCTTTCTGGATGCCAGACACGGAAGATGTCATAGCCGAACTCGGCAACGAGCCGCCGCTTATCGCGGATGGCCGCAGCGGCCCGCCCGACCGGCGCGAGGTTTCTGCACGCTGGCTGTCGGGAACATTTCTCACTGGCGTCACCTCAAGCGTGCTGATGGGCGTGGCGCTGTTCGCCGCCCTTGACGGCCGCCAGCAACTGGCCACCCCACCCGAGATCGCCGAGTTGATCAGCCTTGCCGGCAACGGGGATTCCGGCGAAGTCGCCAAGACCACCAGGCTGGTGGCGCCGCGTCAGATCGCAAAGGCCAAGGACCGCCGCCGCATGGAAGTGTCGATGGTCACCAAGGTCGGCGACCGCGACGTCATCCACACCATGCCTTTCGTCCAGATCAAGATGGCCCTTGCCGCCGGCCACACCACCAGCCGCGCCTACCCACCCTTCGACCCGATGCAGGTGTTCGGCGACGACAGCGACGACAATGCCCAGCCGGCGACGGCCTCTGCCGCTTCCGGCCAGATCTACGGCGCCAAGGTCGAAAGCGAGATGAGCCTGAAGACCGTCGATTTTCCGATCGAAACAGCTTCCTTCGACGAAAAGAGCGACCTCTCCGCCGACGAGGTGGAAAAAGTGGTGCGCGAAGCCGGCACCGACCTCAGCGACGGCGCCGTGCAGGTCGCTTCACTTCACTATGTCGACCCGCAGCGATTCGGCGAAGCTTTTGCCGAGAGCATGGCGGGCTCCTACGACGTCAAGATCGTGCCGGAAAATGTCTCGGTGGCGCCCCGTGCCACTGTTGACGACCAGGCGCCGGCTTTCGCCGAGGAAATCATCCCCTTCACCAAGGATCTCGACGTCACCGAGGCTTTTGCCAATTCGGGCTACACGGGTGAAGATGCCACCGGAATGGCCGAAGCTATCGCCAAGTTGCTCAACGCAACAGCGCTCAAAGCTGGAACCGTGCTGCGTGTCGGCCTCGAGGTTCACGGCGATGCCGCCAAGGTCGTGCGCACCAGCGTCTATGACCGGACCCAGCACATCGTCACCATCGCGCTCAACGATCGCGGCCAGTATGTGCCGGCGCAGGAACCGGATCCGAACCCCGAATTGCTGACGGCCTTCGATGATTCGTCGGCGCCCGTGGTGGTGCGCGGCAACCTGCCCAACGTCTATGACGGCATCTACCGCGCCGCCTATTCCTACGGCATGTCCAAGGCGATGACGCAGCGGTTGATCAAGTTGCTGGCGTCCGACGTCGACTTCCAATCCCGCCTCAGCCCCGCCGACCGCATCGAAGTCCTGTTCTCGCAGCCCGACGGTGACGACCAGACCTCGGACAGCTCCGAGCTTCTTTACGTCTCGGCGACGTTCGGCGGCCAGACCCGCAACTTCTACCGCTTCCAGATGCAGGACGGCGGCACCGATTATTTTGATGAGGACGGCTCGAGCGCCGAGCAGTTCCTGTTGCGCAATCCCCTGCCCGCCGGGAAATTCCGCTCCGGTTTCGGCGCCCGCAGGCATCCGATCCTCGGCTATGTCCGCATGCACACCGGCGTCGATTGGTCCGCGCCGATCGGCACGCCGATCATCGCCGCCGGCAACGGCACGGTCGAGAAGGTCGGCTGGGCCGGCGGCTACGGCAAGCAGATCATCATCCGCCATGCCAATGGCTATGAGACATCATACAATCACCAGAGCGCCTTTGCCAAAGGCATCGAACCGGGCGTGCACGTCCGCCAGGGCCAGACCATCGGCTTCCTCGGCCAGACCGGCCTCGCCACCGGCCCGCATCTTCACTACGAGCTGATCGTCAACGGCACCAAGGTTGATCCGATGCGTGTCCGCCTGCCGGTCGGCAAGGTGCTGAAGGGCGATGACCTCGTCGCCTTCAAGCGCGAGCGCGAGCGCATCGACGAACTGCTGAAGCAGGAAGACAGCGATTCGCTGAAGGTTGCGAGCGCCAAGATCGACGGTTGACCCGCTTCAGCCTTGCCGATCTTCGGCCTGTCGCGGCCATGGCAATCGCTCACCGGGAATGGTCGTCCAGGCGATGACAGCCGCAAGCAGGCAAAGCAGCGCGGTCACCGAAGAAACCGCGGCAAAAGCGGCATCGCTGGCGGCGAGCCTCGCCGCATCGA
>NZ_RZPH01000980.1:0-2219 GCF_004022825.1 Mesorhizobium sp. M7A.F.Ca.CA.004.04.2.1 | reverse complement strand
ACCAAACCCCTTGGTGCGGTTGAACCATTTCACCAGGGCGCGTTCGAGACCGCTCTCCGGCGTCACCGCGACATGGGTGCGCTGCTCCTGCATCTCGGCCGGGTGGACCGCGGTGGTGACGTCCATAGAGAGCACCCGGAAGGCCTGCAATCCGCGGTCGCCATGTTTGACGAGGCAGACCACGCGTGCGCCCTCCAGGGCCGTCTGAAAGCCATCCCTTCGAAGACATGTCACATGGAGGAGGATATCGCCGGAAATGCCGTCATCCGGCAAAATGAAACCATAGCCCTTGGCCACATCGAACCACTTGATGGCGCCGGCTATTTCGAGCAAGTCCGCGGCATCGCCGCCTTCGTCACGCTGCAAGGCGTCGCCGAGGGGTCCGTCCCGCCCCGTCAAAGAGGCCTTTTCCCCCATAAGAATGCCCCCTTTTTTCAAGAACACCGCAACTGATTCTTGCCAACAGATTAACACTGCGGCTTCCGGTCTGTGCAAGACCTGCCGTGCCTTTTTTCACGGTTCATTTGGGCAATACCGGATTTGTTCTTTGCCGGCATTGCGCACCGCCGCACGATTGCCCTTTGACAGGGCCGACCCTATGTTGCGCCGCAACGCAATTTATCGAGGAAATCACATGCGCTATCTGCACACCATGATCCGCGTCACCGACGTCGATGCCTCGCTCGACTTCTACTGCAACAAGCTCGGCCTCAAGGAAGTGCGCCGCTACGAAAACGAGCAAGGCCGCTTCACGCTGATCTTCCTCGCGGCCTCCGAAGACGAGCAAAGCGGCATCGCCGACAAGGCACCGCTGATCGAACTGACCTACAATTGGGATCCGGAAGACTACAAGGGCGGACGCAATTTCGGCCACCTCGCTTATGAGGTCGACGACATCTACGCCACCTGCCAGCATCTGATGGACAATGGCGTCATCATCAACCGGCCGCCGCGCGACGGCAACATGGCTTTCGTCAAGTCGCCGGACGGCATCTCGATCGAGCTTCTGCAGAAAGGCCCGGCCAAGGCCAAGGCGGAGCCCTGGGCTTCGTTGGCGAACACCGGAAGCTGGTAGCCGATCACGCTGTCTTGAGCGGACAATGCCAGGCTGACGGCCCGGTACCGTTTGGTTTTTCAGGGGCGGCGCCTATCTGTCTGGCTGAGGCGCCAGGCTTGGGCCGGCGCCCAGCCATGCAACAGGCGCTTGCCCAGGAGAATTCATGCCGACCAGCCATGCCGACGTCGCCACCGAACATGCCAGCCGCTACCTGCAGCAGCTGTGCAAGCACTGGGCGCACAAATTCCCGGTCGAGTTCGATCCCACCCACGGCACCATCGATCTCTCAATGGGCCGTACCGTCATGGATGCCAATGCGGCGACACTGCATATCACGGTGTCGACCGACGAAGCGGGATCGATCGAGCGCCTGGAAAGCGTTGTCGCCGATCACATCAAGCGCTTTGCTTTCCGCGAAGAACTGACCTTCGACTGGAAACCAGCACCGGCGGCATAGGCCGCCTACTTCCCACCGGTCTGAGCAGCCATCTCCAGCAGCGCCTGCACGGAGCGCCAGTTGCGTGCGGTGCCCGGGACTTTCAGCGTGCGCGGGATCAGCCCGGCAAACACCGATTTGCCCAGCCCGTCCGGCGCGTGCAAGTAGAGCACATCGCCCTTGATCTCGAAGCGTTCGGGGCCGGTGCACTTTTCGGTCAGTCGCGCCACCTCGTCCGCTGTCGGCTCGCGCTCCAGCACATAGGCATGCAGCTTGGTATGGTCCCCGGCAACTTCCGGGTAAGGGTTTTCGTTCACCAGCCGCTCGAACCATGAGAGATCGCGCACCATGATGCGCGAATAAAAACCCCATTTCTTCTCGAAGGCTGCTTCGATCTGTTTCGTCAGCGCGGCCGCGTCGCCCTTCTTCGCCCGGAACACGGCATTGCCGCTCTGCACATAGGTGGCGACATCGGAAAAGCCGAGATCCTCGAAGAACGACCGCAGCTCCGCCATTTTGACGATGCGGTTGCCGCCGACATTGATGCCGGAAAACAGCGCGACGAAGATTTTTCCTGCCTCCTTGCCGCTCATATGATGAACCCGGCCAATGTCTCGTTGTCGGTGATGTCCTGATACTGGACGCCCTCGGCCTCGAACTTCGCTTTGAGCAGATCGAAATTGCGGCGGTCCTTGGTTTCGATGCCGATCAGCACCGAACCGAAAT
>NZ_RZPH01000979.1:0-2220 GCF_004022825.1 Mesorhizobium sp. M7A.F.Ca.CA.004.04.2.1 | reverse complement strand
CGCCAGATCACCGTGCGCCAGGGCAGGCCCTTCAGCACGGCCGTTCGCGTGTAGTCGGAATCGAGCGCCTCGATCATGCCGGAGCGTGCCATGCGGGCGATGTAGCCGAACAGCACCAGGAACAGCGGCAGCGAGGGCAGGATCAGGTAATAGAGCTGCGTGAAGAAGCCGGCGTCGCGCGGCCATGCGGCCGATATCGGCAGCCAGCGCAGCCAGACACCAAAGATCAGGATCAGGATGATGCCGGTGACGAATTCCGGCAGCACCGTCACCGACAGGCCGCCGAGACTGATGATGCGGTCGAGCGGGCGGTTGAGGTTGAGTGCGGCGACGACGCCGCCGAGGATGCCGATCGGCACCACCAGCACGAAGGCGACCGCCGCCAGCTTCATCGAATTGCCCAGCGCATCGATGACGAAAGGCGCGACCGGCGAGCGGAAGATGTAGGACGTACCCATGTCGCCCTGGACGAAGTTGGAGATCCAGCTCCAGTATTGCGTTAGCAGCGGGCGATCGACGCCGAGCGTGTGATTGAGCGCGTCGACCGCGCGCTGGTCGGCGAACGGGCCCAATATGGCGCGCCCGACATTGCCGGGCAGCACCTGGCCGCCCAGGAACACCATGATGCTGAGCAGGAACAGCGTGACGAGCGACAGCGAGACACGCCGGACAAGGAAGGAGAGAATGGCTAGGACTCCTTGTGGAGCCAGCCCCCATGCGGGAGCTGGCTGTTAGAGGATTGGCTTTCCCTTCCGTTCAGGCCTTCGATGCCTTATCGAGGAACAGCTGCGACATGGCGGTCGGCTGCACGCCGGCCACACCCTTCGCCGTCGCCGTGAGATAGTCATAGAAATAGCCGAAGATGACAGGCGTTTCTTCGAGCAGCAGCTTCTGGATCTTGCCGGCGTCGGCCTTCTGCGCCTCGAGATCGAGGGCCGCGATGTAGCTGGTCGCCAGCGCGTCATAGTCCTTGTTCTTGAAGTGTGCCGCGTTCCAGGTGCCTTCACTCTTCAGCGGTGCCGCGAGATAGACGTTCGGCACGCCGCGGTGGCCGTAGTCGGTGATACCCATCACCGAATCCAGCCAGTTCGACTTGCCGAACACTGCGTCTCCGTAATAGCCGCTCTGGTCGAGGATGTTGAGGTCGAGTTGGACGCCGATCTCCTTGACCCAGTTTTGGATCAGCTGGGCGTATTCAGGGATTTCCAGGTAGCGTTCGGTGGTCAGGGTTATCTTGAAGCCCTGGCCAAGGCCGGCTGCTTCCATGAGCTGCTTGGCCTGGGCGATATCCTGCTTGCGCTGCGGCACGCTCGTATCGGTCGAAGGGTAGACGGCGGCGAACGGGCTGTCATTGCCCAGAGCGGAGCGTCCCTTCATCAGGCCGGCGGCCAGCTTGTCGCGATCGAGGCAGAGCGCAATGGCACGGCGCACGCGCGCATCCTTCAACGGGCCCTCGTCGCAGCGCATGTGCAGTTGCTGATGGGCCGACGACTTCAGGCTGATGATGTCGACGTTCGGATCGTTGAGCAGAGCGACGCCGGCCAGCACGGGCATCTGGTTGATGATGTCGACCTGTCCGCCCTGCAGCGCCAGGATCTGCGGCTGCATATCGGTGAAGAAGGTGAATTCGGTGCGTTCCGGCAGTGCCTTCGGACCCCAATAATCCTCGTTGCGGACGAAGGAGGCGCCGACCTTTGCCGTGTATTTCTCAATTTTGAACGGCCCGGTGCCGTCGAAGCTCTTCTCGTAGTCGCCCTTGTAACTCGCCGGGATGATGACGGCGTTGTAGTTGTCGGACGACAGCATGTAGGGGAAGTTGCCGTTCGGCGCATCGAGGTGGAATTCCACCGTGTAGTCGTCGACCTTCTTGGAGGCGCCCTTCTGCAGGATGCCGTTGAACACCGACAGCGCGTTGGACGAGTTTGCCGGATCGGCAAGGCGGTCGATGCTGGCCACGACGTCGTCGGCCTTCATCTCCCCGCCGCTGTGGAATTTTACGCCCTTGCGCAGCTTGAAGGTCCAAACCGTGCCGTTGTCGTTCGGCTTCCAGCTCTCGGCCAGCGCCGGTTGCAGCACCAGGTCGGGGCCGTCGACACAAAGGAATTCCGCAACCTGCTGCATCACCAGCAGGCCGCCGGCGTCCGCAATGGTGACTGGGTCGATCGTTGCTGCCGGCACGCTGCTGGCGACACGGATGGTGGCGCCGGGTGCGCCTTGGGC
>NZ_RZPH01000978.1:0-2223 GCF_004022825.1 Mesorhizobium sp. M7A.F.Ca.CA.004.04.2.1 | reverse complement strand
ATCTCTGCTATATGGCCGGCGTGTCGGTCGACGATTTCCGTGGCAATGCGGGAACTACGGCGAGGGAAGGCGCGCGCGGCGCGCTGCTTTATTCCTCGATCGCCTTCGTGCTCGGCTTCTCGACCGTCTTTGTCGCGCTTGGCGCCGGGGCCTCGACCATCGGCCGGCTGCTGCGTATCTGGCAGGAGCCGCTGGCGATGGGCGCCGGTGTGCTGATCATCCTCATGGGCCTGAATTTCCTCGGTATCCTGCGCATTCCGCTGCTTTCACGCGAGGCGCGCTTCCAGTCGCAGGGCAAGCCGGCAAGCGCCGTCGCCGCCTATGTCATGGGGTTGGCCTTCGCCTTCGGCTGGACGCCCTGCATCGGTCCGGTGCTCGGTCCGATCCTGACGCTGGCCGGCGGCCGCGAGACGGTGGGCGAGGGCGCGCTGCTGCTCGCCGCCTATTCGCTCGGGCTGGGTATCCCGTTCCTGATCGCCGCCCTGTTTTCCGGCGCCTTCATGCGCTTCCTTGGCAAATTCCGCGTCCATCTCGGCCGCGTCGAAAAAGCGATCGGCGCGCTGCTGGTGGTCGCCGGCGTGTTTTTCCTCACCGGCGGCGTGCAGACGGTGTCTTACTGGCTGCTGGAAAATTTCCCGGTGCTGGGGCGGCTGGGGTAGGTCGCGTCGGCGGAACGATGCACGGCAGCCCGCATTTGCAGTACCGTTGATCAACACTTTTTCGAGCCGGGAGGCGAGAATGGTAGCCAAGGCGGATGTGCGAAAATTCTTCAAGGTCTATGAGAAAATCTACAATGACGCGATCGCCGACACCGTCGATCTCAACGACGTCGCGGACATGTATTCGGCCGGTTTTGTCTCGGTGACGCCGGCAGCGGTCATGGTTGGCGAGAATGGCGAGCAGTTGAAGGCCATCATGACAAAGGGTTTTGGCCTATCGTGCCCTCGGCAGCAAGAGGATGACCTGCAAGGAGGTCTCTGTGACACCTGTCGACCAGGACCATTGCGTGGCTGAGGTAAACTGGGCCGGTGACTATGAACGCAAGGATGGGAGTCCCGTGACCATCGACTTTGCGGTCAACTATCTCGTCGAAAAGCGCGACGGCAAGCTGAAGGTGTTTGGCTGGATATCAGGTGACGAGCAGGCGGAATTCAGGAAACACGGCCTGTTGTAGGTGTGCTGACTGCCGAATTCCGTTTTAAGACCCGCTGATTAAGAGTCAGCTGCTCCGCCATCTCACCGAAATTTAACCGCATTGGTGAAGCAAGGCGCCACTGCTAGCATGCTTTGATTCCCAACCCTTTTCATATGGTTGTCCCTTCCATGAGCCAGAGATCCTGCCTGTCCGTCATTCTCGCCGCCGGCGAAGGCACGCGCATGAAGAGCGTGCTGCCGAAGGTGCTGCACCAGATCGCCGGCCTGCCGATGGTCGCCCATGTGGTGAAGGCAGCCGAAGCCGCCGGCGCCGGCAGCCAGGCGCTGGTGATCGGCCATGGCGCCGACGAGATGCGCAAGGCTGCGGCAAAGTTCGCGCCGAAGGCCGAGACTTTCGTGCAGGAGAAGCGCCTTGGCACCGCGCACGCCGTGCTGGCCGCACGCGATGCGATATCAAAGGGTTATGACGACGTCCTGGTGATGTTTGGCGACACGCCGCTGATCGACGCCGATGCGCTGACCGTGGCGCGGCTGAAGTTGGCCGAGGGCGCCGCCGTCGTCGTGATCGGCTTCCGCCCGCCCAGCCCGACCGGCTATGGCAGGCTGATCGAGAAGGACGGCAAATTGGTGGCCATCCGCGAGGAGAAGGACTGTTCCGAGGAGGAAAGAAAGATCGGCTTCTGCAATGCCGGCATGATGGCGGTGGCCGGCGCCCACGTGCTGACGCTGCTCGATCAGGTTGGCAATAAGAATGCCAAAGGCGAATATTATCTCACCGACATTGTCGAGATCGCCAGTGCGCGAGGCCTCGATGTCGTCGCCACCGAAGCCAGCTTCGAAAGCGCACTCGGTATCAACAACCGCGCCGAACTTGCGCAAGCCGAGGGCATATGGCAGGCGCGCCGGCGGCATGAAGCGATGCTGTCGGGCGTGACGCTGATCGCGCCGGAGACCGTGTATTTCTCGCCCGACACCGAGATCGGCACTGACACGATCGTCGAGCCCAATGTCTGGTTCGGTCCGGGTGTGAAGATTGCGACGGGCGCCAAGATACATGCGTTCAGCCAC
>NZ_RZPH01000977.1:0-2233 GCF_004022825.1 Mesorhizobium sp. M7A.F.Ca.CA.004.04.2.1 | reverse complement strand
ATCTGGATGATGTGGCCGGAACGCTGCGCCCGCATGATCGGCAGTGCGGCCTGAGCGACCCACAGCGCGCCGAAGACATTGGTTTCGATCTGGTCGCGAGCTTCCTGTTCGCTGACCTCCTCGATGGCGCCGAAATGGCCGTAGCCGGCATTGTTGACGACGACGTCGAGCCGGCCAAAACGCTTGTGCGCCTCGGCGACTGCGGCATCGACGGCTTTCTTGTCGGTGACGTCGAGCTTTATCGCGGCAATCCTGTCGCCGTATTTCTCGACGAGATCGGCGAGCGTGCCGGCATCGCGGGCGGTGGCCGCGACGCTGTCGCCGCGCGCGAGTGCAGCCTCGGCCCAGACGCGACCAAAGCCCTTCGACGATCCGGTGATGAACCAAACCTTTGATGTCATGATCTTGGAGACCTTGCCCCTGCGGGCGTGATTTTGCGTGAAAGCGGAGGCCTCTCCGCTTTCGGGCATATACGGTCCGTCCTCTGATTTTCCAGAGGCGACCGGAATCTTTCGAAAAAGACGCCTGAATTATCAGGGATAATTCACCTGAGACGACCACGCCGGATCCTCGTGCTTCTCCCAATAGAGCGCCATCAGCCGGCTGGTGATCGGTCCGACCTTGCCGTTGGCGATCGCCGCGCCGTCGATCTCGGTCACCGGCATGATGCCGCCCGCGGTCGAGGTGATGAAGACCTCGTCGGCCTCGCGCAATGCAGTGACGCTGACATCGGCCGCGGTGGCGGCAAGACCTTGTTCGGCGCAGAGATCGAAGACGGTGCGGCGGGTTATGCCCGGCAGCACGCCAATGGAAGGCGTCGACAGCTTGCCGTCCCTGACGCAGAAGACGTTGAAGCCCGGGCCCTCGGCGACATTGCCGTTGAAGTCGAGGATCAATGCGGTCTCGGCGCCGCGATCATAGGCATCGTAGAGGCCGCGCACCAGATCGAGCCAGTGGTAGTTCTTGATCGCCGGGTCGATCGAGGCCGGCGGAATGCGCATCTTGGCGCTGATGGCGACACGCAGGCCGCGCTGCAACTGCTCGGCATTGGCGACCGAGCCGAACGGCACGGCGAACGCCATGAAGCGGTTGACCGCCTGGCGCGGGTCGCGGCTGAAAGTCGGCGAGGCGCCGCGCGTGCACAGCATTTCGACATAGGCGGCGCGATGACCCGACAGCGCCACGCAATTGTGCAGGATTTCGGTAACGCCGTCGCGATCGAAGGGGATGGTCATGCGCAGCTTTTCCAGCCCGCCGAAGAAGCGGTCGAGATGCAAATCGAGGCGGAAGAAGCGGCCGTTCCAGACATGCACGGTGTCGTAGGTGGCGTCGGAATGCAGAAAACCCCAGTCCAGCACCGAGATCTTGGCCTGCGACATCGGCAGGTATTGGCCGTCGAGGAAAGCGACCCCCTCGGGATAGGAGTGCGGGTCGACATGGCGGTCGTCGACGACGGGCGGTCGCTTCTCGTCCTGTGTTGCCATTGTCCGGCTCATCGGGGCCTCCTGTCACGCAGGCGAGAGGCTAGCGGCGCTGGGCAGAAGGCATAGAGCCACCCGCCCGGCGCTGTTCGGCCTCCATGACGATCTGGCCGATACATTCGATCGCGATTGCCGTATCGTTCCGGGTCTGAACGGGAGGGGAAAATGGGCAGGTTTGGGGCCGTCACAGCGGCAATGATGATGTTCGCCGCTGCGGGCGACGCCCGCGCCCAGTGCGCGCGCGAAGGCGAGGAATTGTGCCAGGGCGGGCAGACCTATCGCTGCGAGAAAACCGGCGGCGAATTGACTCCGATCTTCCAGAACCTGCCTTGCGCGGTGAACGTGCTGTCGCTGAGCGGCACCTGGGTAGGCAATGGCCACCAGAGCCCGGCGGGTGACGCCGGCGCCGACTGGGCGATCGCCATGACCATCAACGATGGCAGCGCGTCGATCGACTATCCGTCACTCGGCTGCGGCGGATCGCTGTCGCAGACGTCAAGGGACGACATTTCGGCGGAATACCACGAGAACATCACCTACGGTCGGGACAAATGCATCGACGGAGGCAACATCACCGTCAGGTTTTACAAGGGCAATCTGTCCTGGATTTGGGTCGGCCACGCCGATGGCCAGACCTACAATGCGGTCGCCGTGCTAAAGCGGAAGTAGCCGTGGTCATTCCTCCTCGTCGTCGGCGTCGAGCAGGCGGGTTGCGCGCCAGCGGGTGAGCACGATGTTGGTCTGCTCGATGA
>NZ_RZPH01000976.1:0-2233 GCF_004022825.1 Mesorhizobium sp. M7A.F.Ca.CA.004.04.2.1 | reverse complement strand
AGCTGGTAGCTCGTAAAGGTATTGAGCAAAGACGTGCCTCCGGCCGAAGCTATGCCGGCACAATACCCCTACTTCCTTGCGCGAAACTGAATCGCTTCCAAGCCCTCGATTCAAGCCTCACACAAGGCACGGGGACTATCCCTAGCTCCTGATGTGAAATGCGGAAGGACCTGTCGTGGGCATTCTGATTGGACTGGTGGTAACGCTCGGCTGCGTCCTTGGCGGCTTCATGGCCATGGGCGGCCATCTTCACGTGCTGATCCAGCCATGGGAGGTCGTGATCATCTGTGGTGCGGCTTTTGGCACCTTCCTCGTTGCCAATCCGATGAAGACGGTCAAGGACACCGGCAAGGCCATTCTCGAAGCCTTCAAGCAGGCGGTGCCGAAGGAACAGGACTATCTCGAGACGCTCGGCGTGCTGCACTCGCTGATGCGCGAGCTGCGGTCGAAATCCCGCAGCGAGGTCGAGGCGCATATCGACAATCCAGAAGAGTCGGCGATTTTCCAGGCGTTCCCAACCGTGCTGCACAATCATGACCTGACGCATTTCATCTGCGACTACTGCCGTATCATCATCATCGGCAATGCCCGCTCGCACGAGATCGAGGCGCTGATGGACGAAGAGATCCAGACCATCAGGTCCGACAAGATGAAGGCCTATCACGCGATGGTGGCGGTGGGCGATGGCCTGCCGGCGCTCGGCATCGTCGCCGCCGTGCTCGGCGTGGTCAAGGCGATGGGCGCGCTCGACCAGTCGCCGGAAATCCTCGGCGGTCTGATCGGTGCCGCACTTGTCGGAACGTTCCTCGGCATCTTCCTGTCCTATTCGGTGGTCGGACCGGTCGCGACCAAGATCAAGACGGTGCGCGAAAAGAAGAACCGCCTCTATATCATCGTCAAGCAGACACTGCTGGCCTACATGAACGGTGCGCTGCCGCAGGTAGCGATCGAGTTCGGCCGCAAGACCATCTCGTCCTATGAACGGCCGACGATCGATGCCGTCGAACAGAGCACGATGAATACCGGTGCCGTCGAAAAGAAGGCCGCCTGAACGATGCGCGATAGATCGGTCCCAGCACTGTCATGACCAGTCCGGGCAGCCCAGCGGAAGCGCGTTCGCTGATCATCGAGCGTCTGGTCGGCGACAGCGGCGAGGCCGCGCAGGTCATCGACGCAGGCCGCGCCATGGCCGAACGCGCCGTACCGCTGTTGCAGAAAAGCCTGACCAGCGAGCTTGGCGTTCCGGTCGTCGTCGACCTCAAAGCGATCGAGGTCAGCCGCGTTCCCGAGGCGCGTTCGCGTGCCGGCGACACGTTCGCCATGACCGTGATCGGCTCGTCGGCGTCCTCTGATGCGATGACCCTGGTGATCGATGCTCCGGCGATCGCGATCATGGTCTGCACGCTGTTCGGCGGCGACCCGGATCTGCCGGCATCGCCGATCGAACGCGATCTGTCGCAGATCGAAATCGATGTTTCGACCATGGTGTTCCAGCAGGTCGCGCAGGCCCTCAACGGATCGGGAAAGCGCTCGCTCGACCTGCGCCTGCCCGCGCCGCGAGCGATGTCCGGCACCGAGGCGAAGCGGTATGTGCTGCGCGATGGCGCGGCAATCCGCATCGTGCTTGGCATCTCGACGCCGGCCGATAGTGGCACCGTCACGGTGACGATGCCGCAGCGCGTCGTGCTGGCCAGCCGCGACGGAGCCGTGCCTGTCAGCGACGACGATCACGGCCCCAGCTGGCGCGCCCGCTTTTCGGAAGAGGTGATGCGCTCCACCGTGGCGCTCGAGGCCACGATGCCGCTGGCGCGGCTGACGCTCGGCGATCTCGCCGGTTTCGAAATCGGCGACGTCATCGAATTCGAGGAAACGGCCCAGTCCCAGGCGCGTCTCAGCGCACGGGGCAAGACGCTGTTCGTATGCGAGTTCGGCAAACTGGGACAGAATTACACCGTCCGGATCAGGCATCCTTACGACGCCGGGCAGGACTTTATCGACGGGCTGATGCCGGCTGCCGCCGGACGCGCCTGAGCATTTGGAGACGATCATGGCCAAAACCAAGGCGGAAGCCGACCTCGACCAGCCGGACGAGCAACTCGATCGCGCCATCGAAGAGTTGCGCGGTGTCCTGCATGAAGAGGAGCAACGCCCCGATGCGGCCTTCAGGGCGGCCTCATCAGCCAATTCGAGCGTGATCATGAACATCCCCGTCGATGTCCAGATCATCCTCGGC
>NZ_RZPH01000975.1:0-2237 GCF_004022825.1 Mesorhizobium sp. M7A.F.Ca.CA.004.04.2.1 | reverse complement strand
CGCTCGCTCGGCGTCTGCCGGCGACGCTCGGCGACCATGAAGCCGGCGCCGGGCCGCGAAAACGCGATGCCCGCGGATACCAGCCGGTCATAGGCATCGACGATGGTGTTCTTGGAAACGTCGAATTGCTCGGCGGCCTTGCGTATCGACGGAAGCTTGGCGCCGACGGTAATCGAGCCGGTCTCGATGCGCCTTCTGATCTCTGCCGCCACGGCCTCGGCGCGCGTCATCCCAGAACATCCTCCGATGGGCTGCGTGCCCTGATATGGACTGGTACAGTTTGTCGCTGTTTCCTGTAGCTGTACCTTGATAGATGGTATCAGTTAAACGATAGCTGCCTCAACGACAAGCATTCGCAGGGAGGCGATCGTGATGGTGGCTGTCCAGGACAGCGGTGTCGAGCCGCGGCTGAATTCCCGCATCGAGAAATTCCGCGACCTGTCGCCGGCCGATCGCCTGGCGACGGTCGGCGACGCCGCTCGTCTTGGGCAGGCGGATCGCGATGCCTTGCGCGGCGGCGTCCTGCCGCTCGATCTCGCCAACGGCATGATCGAGAATGTGGTCGGCACCTTCGAGATTCCGCTCGGCGTCGCCACCAACTTCACCATCAACGGTCGCGATTACCTCATCCCGATGGCGGTGGAAGAGCCGTCGGTGGTCGCCGCCGCCTCCTACATGGCGCGCATCGCCCGCGGTTGCGGCGGCTTCGAGACATCGAGCACCGCACCGATCATGCGGGCACAGGTGCAGATACTCGGTCTGTCCGATCCGCACGGCGCACGCGCCAGGCTGCTGTCCGCCCGCGACCAGATCATCGCCGCCGCCAACGAGAAGGACCGGGTGCTGATCGGCCTCGGCGGCGGCTGCCGCGAGATTGAAGTGCAGGTGTTCGAGGAGACGCAAGTCGGACCGATGGTGGTGCTGCATCTGCTCGTCGACGTGCGCGACGCGATGGGCGCCAACACGGTCAATACCATGGCCGAGGCAGTCGCACCGATGATCGAGCGCATTTCGGGTGGCACCGTCCGGCTGCGCATCCTCTCCAACCTGGCCGACCTCAGGCTGGCGCGGGCGCGGGTGCGGCTGACGCCGAAGGCACTGGCGACGAAGGAGTTCACCGGCGAGCGTATCGTTGCCGGCATCGTCGAGGCCTGTTCGCTGGCGATCGTCGATCCTTACCGCGCGGCCACGCACAATAAGGGCATCATGAACGGCATCGATCCAGTCGTCGTCGCGACCGGCAACGACTGGCGGGCGATCGAGGCCGGCGCCCACGCCTGGGCGGCGCGCGGCGGCCGTTATACGTCGTTGAGCCGCTGGGAGATCGACGCCGCCGGAAACCTCGTGGGGACGCTGGAAATGCCGATGGCGCTGGGCATGGTCGGCGGCGCCACCAAGACGCACCCGGCCGCGCGCGCAGCGCTGAAACTCCTCGGCGTGACCACGGCGCAAGAGCTTGCCGAGGTCACCGTCGCGGTCGGGCTGGCGCAGAACATGGCGGCGCTCAGGGCGCTGGCAACCGAAGGCATCCAGCGTGGACACATGGCGCTGCATGCCCGCAACATAGCCATCGTGGCGGGCGCGAGCGGCGCGAATATCGATGCGGTGGCAAAGGAACTTGCGGCGGATCACGATGTGCGCGTCGATCGCGCCAGGGAAATCCTGCTCAGACTGGGCAAAGAGGAGGCCTGAGCGGTGAGCGAGGCAGCCGCACGCGGAAATCAGGCTCGGCTTTCCAGCCTGCTCAAAAGCCAGGAAGGCATCGTGCTGGTGCTGGCGGTGCTGGCCTTCGTGCTGTTCTCGTTGCTGCTGCCGTCCTTCTTCAGCCCCGGCAACATCCTAGCCCTGATCAGAAGCGTCTCGATTCTCGGCATCCTGGCGCTGGGAATGGCGCTGGTCGTCATCGCCAGGGGCATCGATGTCTCGATGATCGCAACGATGGTGGTGTCGGTGTCCTGGGCCTTCGTGATCGCCCGCTCGGGCTATTCGCTGGAATTCGCGCTGCTGATCGGCGCGCTGTTCGCGGTGGTCGCCGGCGTGCTGATCGGGATGCTGATCGCTTTCGGCGAGGTCGCGCCGATCTTCGCGACGCTTGCCGCCGGCTCCGTCATCTACGGCCTTGGCCGAACCTTCTTCTTCACGCTGGAGATGCAGAATGTGCCGCCAGGCGCCGAATGGTTCTCGCTGATCGGGCAGGGCCGCATCCTCGGCGTCCCGGTGACGGTGGTGGTCTTTGC
>NZ_RZPH01000974.1:0-2238 GCF_004022825.1 Mesorhizobium sp. M7A.F.Ca.CA.004.04.2.1 | reverse complement strand
ATCCGCGGGGTGGGGGAACTATTTCAGCTTGCCGCCCCAAGCCGTCGCGGGAGCGCACCGGATGATGGAGGACCGGCCGATCAGAATCGCTAGGGGAAAGCGCGTCACAATAGCCGATCTCGCCCGCGAAGCCGGAGTCAGCGTAGCAACAGTCGATCGGGTTCTGAACGTCCGCCTTCCGGTGCGAGAGGAGACCGCCCAGCGGGTCCATGCGGCCGCGCACGCGATCGGCTATCATGCTGCCGGTCTCATCAAACAGCGCTTGCAGCAGCACCTGCCGCACTACAAGCTGGGCTTCATCTTGAGAAAACCTACCCACGATTTCTACCAAGATTTCGCTCGCAAGATCGAAGAGTCGGTCAGTATGGCTAAATCCTTCCACGGCCGTCCGATCATCGAGTTCGCGCAGTCACATTTGCCGCGTGACCTGCTCCCGCTTCTTAAGGACCTTGGGAGCCGCTGCCAGGCGATCGCCATGGTGGCGGCCGATCACCCGAAAATCACAGCATCAGTCGAGGAGCTCAAGGCGAAAGGTATCCCGGTATTTTCGCTGCTATCCGACTTCGCCGATGGCGTGCGCGAGGGCTACATCGGCCTCAACAACAGCAAGGTCGGACGGACTGCCGCTTGGGTGTTTTCCAAGGCCGCAAAACGGCCCGGCAAGGTGGCGGTGTTTGTCGGAAGCCATCGCTTCCAGGCGCATGCGACGCGGGAAACGGCCTTTCGTGCGTATTTTCGTGAGAACGCGCCAAAATTCGAGGTGCTTGATGCGCTCGTGAACCTTGATGAACGGCAGCTCACTTACGAAAAATTGCTGGATCTTATGCAGCGGGAACCAGAGCTCGTCGGCTTCTATATGGCCGGCGGGGGGATAGAGGGGGCAATTTCCGCGCTCCGAGAAGAGGGGAGCGGTCAGGATCTCGTCGCGATCGTGAGTGAAATGACGCCGCAGTCACGTGGGGCGCTTGCGGATGACATCTTGACGATGGCGGTCGGCACGCCAATGCGCCGACTTTGCCAGGAGCTGATAATGGCAATGGAGCGGGCCATCAAAGCCGGCGTCGCGGAGAGCCCGGGGCAGACATTTCTGCCGTTCGACATTTATCTTCCGGAAAATATTTGACCTTGATGGATTTCTATCATGAGCGCCCATTTTCCTTTCACCGATGAAAGGAAAGCTCGATTGACTCGGCCGTCTCTGTCCGATCTGTGAACCGGCGTGGTTCCGTCTTGAAAGAAGCCGGATGCCGAAATGGCAGCCGCGCTTCATGGAAGGAAAGTCAAGCAATGCGCCAGGTATCGCCCCGCTTTGCACTCGATCACATGGCGGCGCCCCGCCTTGACGTCAGTGCGCTTTTCGCGCTTGCCCGTGACCAAGGCCTGACCGACGTCCAAATCCGTTACCCTCATTTCAGCAATCCTGTCGCACGCGGCATTCCGGCTGCGGACGTTCGGTTGGCCGCTACCGAAGCGGGCGTCACGATCATCTCTGTCAACGCCTTGCAGCGGTTCAACGACTGGACTCCAACGCGTCAGGCCGAGGCAAGCAACCTCGCCGATTATGCGACGGCGTGCGGGGCGGAGACGCTCGTGTTGGTGCCGGCCAACCGCAGCTCGTGGCCCACCAATAGCGAGCGCCAGGACAATCTTCGTTTCGCTCTAAACGAGATCAAGCCAATCCTCCAGTCGCGGGGTCTGATCGGTCTCATCGAGCCGCTGGGTTTCCGAACCTGCTCGCTTCGATCAAAGAAGGAAGCGGCCGAGGCCGTTGCCGCGGTTGATGGCCAGTCCGTCTTTCGCCTCGTGCACGACACGTTCCACCACACCCTGGCCGGGGAGACATGCCTGTTCTGCGAGCTTACCGGCCTGGTGCACATTTCAAGCGTAAACGACCCGACCTTCTGGATTTACCCCGATCGCTTTCTTGCAGGTTCCGACAATGGCAGCCAGATTCAGGCGCTGCTGGATGGCGGCTACGCGGGACCTTTCTCATTCGAGCTGGTCGAGGAAGTCCATTCTCTGGACGATCTCGCAGGCGCACTTGCCGCCAGCATCGACTTTATCCGGCGAGGGCTATTGTCGTCAAAGTAGATGGTGACAGGAGTAGTGACTATAGGTGCGCCTGAATTTTCCGTGGGTTCACAGCGGGGCAGCCATCCGAGATGCCTCCTGTATCATTATCTCCCGCATCCAGATGCTTGCCGGATCGCTATTGTGGAGGGCCGGCCATTGGAGGGT
>NZ_RZPH01000973.1:0-2249 GCF_004022825.1 Mesorhizobium sp. M7A.F.Ca.CA.004.04.2.1 | reverse complement strand
GGATGCCGTCGCTTCCGAGCCGCCCGAGACGAAGAAGATGCGGTCCATGCCTTCCGGCAGCTTGCCGGCCAGTTCGCGTGCCAGCTCCTCCGCCGGCTCGTTCTCGAAATGCAGCCGATAGGCAAAGGTGGCGCGGTCCATCTGCCGCTTCATGGCATCCAGCACATTGCGGTTGGAGTGGCCGATATTGGCGACCATCGGGCCGCTCGAGCCGTCGATGAAGCGGCGGCCGTCCTGCGTCCACATATAGATGCCCTCGGCGCGGTCGATCAGCGGCCGGCGCAGGCTGGACAGATAGAACAGATGCGAGTCTCGCCGGGCGTCGGTGGCTTGCGCGGCGGTCTGGACTTTCGACATGTCAGGGCTTTCCGAGATAACGATCGAGGACATTTTTGGTGACGCGTTCGACCATCGGGTCCTGTCTTAGCAGGCCGGCGACCCATTCGCAGCTTCCGGCGTGGAACACCTCGCCCTTGCCGCGCGGGAAATTGACGATCATGCCGTTGCCGCGTTTGACCTTTTCCAGATTGGCGTCGCTCGCCTCGCCGAACAGCGTCTCGGCGGTGAAGCGGCCATCCTCGTCGGTGAGGAACTGGTCCTCGATCGGGATATCGGCGCTTTCCTCAACCTGGGATGCCATGCCGACGGCGAGAACCTGCAACCCCTCCGGTGCGCCGCTGGTGGCGGTCGGGTAGGGCAGGCCGCCGAGTATCTCGAAGTCGAGCCCGTCGACCTCATAGCCATAGACATGGCTGTCGGCCCCCAACAGGTCACCATAGTAGATGCCGGTGCCGGCAAAGGCCCAGTGCTCGGGCCGGTAGACCGGAAAACCACGCACGCCGCGCGGCGCGCAGCCGCCCCAACCGGTATAGACCCCGCGCGTCGCGTTGAGCCCGAAGGTCGCTGAACCCGGCCGGCCGATTTCCGGCGCTTCCCAGGAATTGGTGGCGCGGGTGACGTCGCTGCCTGGGAGATAGGCGGGGTCTTCGGCACGCGAGCGATATTTGTAGCAGACCTGCCGGCGGCCCTCGTCCTCGAGCCGCGTCTGCCACATGAAGTTACCGGCAAAGCGCGCCGCATGGCCGCCGCGCTCGACATAGGCGTCGACGGCATCGCGCATTTCCCAGGTCCAGTATTCGTCATGGCCGACGAAGACGGCGCAGTCGTAGCCGTCGAGAATTTCGGGCGAAGAATGGAGATCATGCTGGCTGACGAGATCGACTTGATAGCGGGCTCGCTCGGCAAAGCGGAAGAAATGGCTGTCATAGCTGGCCCAACCCGACGAGGCGTACTTTTTCGAATGGCCTGTGGCGAGCGCCCATTCCATGTGCGGATAGCGCGGGATCGTCTTGGGCGGTACGGCGACTTCCAGCGGCACGCGCGGCGCATCTTTCGGCAGCACGACGAAGCCACGGCACCAGGGGCGCTGTGTCGACACGATGGGCGAGTATTGGTTGCGGTCCGGCCCGGTAATGCCCTGGTAGTGGTTGGAACCGCCCCAGGTGTTGTAGGCCAGCCAGGTGCCCGTCGCCGCCACCTGCAGCACACGGCCGGGTTTACGGCCCGGCTGCGGGCTGACGATAAAAATATGGTGGCATTGGATCGGCTTGCCGTCGCGCCCGTCGGCGGTCAGCGTGACCCGATAGGCGCAGGACGGCCAGTCCGCCCCGACGCGAAATTCGAAGGATGCGTCCCAGCCGCAGCCTTCAGCCGAACACTGGTCGGGTGTGTCCTGCCGGCGTGCCGCGATGCCCGATTTTTCGAACACTTTGGTCTCGCTGCCGCCATCCCGGGTGATTGTCATGCCGAAGTTCGGAGCTGTCGAACTGACATGCAACGCCACCGTTTCGCCGGCGCGATAGGAAAACCGGTCGCTGTAGCACCAGATCTCGCCGCGCTCGCCATCCATCCCCGGCCATTCGTAATAATGGTCACGCACCGCGTGGCGGCGCTGCTCCGGCGTCAGTCCGAAATCGGGGAATTCGGTCGGCAGATGGGTCATGAACACCTGAAAAGGTCGAGGGCCGCCATTTCGGCGATCTGCCGGTCACGCGTCAAATAGAAACGATCGGGCCAGCATTCGCTAGCCGCACCCTTGGCCGCCTCCATCAAACGGACTATCTCAGTGGAGGCGGCGTTTCCGCCACGGGGGTCGGAATGCTCAGAGTGCAAAAGGTCAAGGTCGACGAGATCTACGTGCCGACGGCGCGCAAGAAGACGCTGCATCCCGAGACCGTTCGCCATCTGGC
>NZ_RZPH01000972.1:0-2252 GCF_004022825.1 Mesorhizobium sp. M7A.F.Ca.CA.004.04.2.1 | reverse complement strand
GCTATGCAAGCCGTGTAAAGGGGCGTATTTCGATGGCAAGAGCGACCTGAGATCGGCCTCTCGACATCCTGCAATGGAGGGCGGTTTGGATCATACCGGCCTGGTCGAGCTTCTGGACTACACGCAAGCGCAATTGACGAAGATCCGCCAGGCGGTCGCGGCCAGCGATCACGCCGGTGCCATGTTCACCATCGACTGCCTTGTGGGAGCGGCGGCCGAACAGACGAAGTGCAAGCTTGCAAGTCTGGAGCATGCCGGGTTGCCGATAGCCAAGGATGGACCGATCGACGGGGATGGGCCGATTGGCCGGGGCGCATTTAAAGGCGGTGCGGCACCGCCCGGCAAAGCGACATCGGGCAAGCCGGATGCGGCAACCGCTCCTGATCAGGCCGCGCCGATCTCGCCGATCAGCCTTGTATATTCGGCCTCGGCTTCGCCGTAACTGCCATTGGCGAGTTCCAGCAGTCCGGCGCGGTCGCGAATGACGATCTCGCCCCGACGCGAGCGGATCAACGCGCGGCCTTCAAGCAGTTGGAGGGCGACGGTGACGCCTGGCCGCCTGACACCAAGCATGATGGCCAGGAATTCGTGGGTGATGGCGAGATGTTCGCCGGGCACGCGGTCGTCGCACATGAGCAGCCAGCGCGCCAGCCGCTCCTCGAGCTTCAGCCGCGCGTTGACGAGCGCGGTGCAGCCGGCCTGGGTCTGTAGCGCGTTGACGAAGCGCAGCAGGAACATGCGCAAGGTTGCACTTGCCGCCAATGCTGCCTTGAAAGCGCCGGCTTCGATGCGGATCGCTTCGCCTTCGAGTTTGACATAACAGGCTTGCGGCGCACGGTCGTCGCCCATCACCAGGGAATATCCCGTCATGCCCTCGAAGCCGATGAAGCCCACTTCGGCCTCTTGGCCGCTCGCGGTGCTGGCGACCACCGAACCGATGCCCTGTTCGATGAAGTAGACGGCCTCGATCGGAATATTCGGGGTCACCAGCATCATGCGTAGCGGCAAGTCGCAGCGCTGCATGTGCGGCTCGAGCAACGCCAGATCATCCGCAGGCATGCGCCGCAGCAGCTGATTTCGGTATTTGGTGAGATCAGACATGGCGTGGCCCAATGCAGGGCAAGAGCCATCCAATCTCCCAGCCGTCCGTGCCCGTAAAAACGTACGGACGATCGCCTATGTATAGGGGCTCTGAACGAAGAAAGATATCAATGCGATATGAAATTCGAAGCACGGCGCCCCCCAACGCCCGTTCGCATATGAAAAGATCGGCCTGAATGTTAGTGTCGGAAACGTACCAAGCGCCACTTGGTACAAAACCGACATATTTCATGAGAGCGCCGGATCACGGTGAGGGTCGATGAAATCCGCCGGCTAATGACAAAGGCGCCATGTCGCGCCGGGCCCGAGAACCGTTCGAAAAGTGGGGCAGAGCGGCGGGAGAATTGTACGATACTTACTGTGATGAAGGCCGATGTTGACTCTTGCTCAGCCCGATTTCATTTTTTGACCCACAGCGTCAAGGAAGTGGTCGCTGCTCCGAAAGGGGCTTCTTATGTCGAGCCTTCATAAGCGCAATCCTGGTTTCCATCCTTCCGATCTGCAGCTGTGCCAGCGCGTCTTCGATCGGGTCTGCCTGGAGCGCAAACTCAATCGCATGTCGGGAGAGTCGGACGTGCAGCTTCTGGCGGCCACGGTGTTTTCGCTATTTCAGAATGGCTGCCGCAATGAAGGCGAGTTGCTTGAGAGTTTCCGGCGGACGCGCCAATGACCAAAGCCAGGATCACGTCCGCGGCACCGGTAGCCGAAAACGAACCTTACGACGCTGCGGTCTTCGCCCGGAAATACGGCATGTCGCGGAAGGCCGCGGAGGTCGTGCTGTCCGCGAACGGACCGTCCAGAACGGCTTGTGACGCTGCCGCCCGCTCTTTTATGGAAGCGGTCGCCCGCAGGGCGAAGAGCAGCCGTGGACACTGAAGCTGCGCCTGGAGCGGCTGCCGTACCGCCCGCCCCGGGTGCGTCCGATGCTAACCTTCATTGGATGCCGCGAGGTGTCAGCCTGCCGGGCCTGTCGGGCCTATTACGCCTGAATTGGCTTGCTGCGCCGTCACGGCGGAGAGTTTCTGCCGTTTGAGCAGCATCGGCTTTTCATAGAGCTTCTTCATGTTCATGGCCTCCCTCCGCAAAGTTCGATTGCGGCAGCGTCATCGCCGGCCGCGCCCTTGTCAAGCCGACCTTGTCGAGGGCCGGCC
>NZ_RZPH01000971.1:0-2253 GCF_004022825.1 Mesorhizobium sp. M7A.F.Ca.CA.004.04.2.1 | reverse complement strand
GGAGATCGAGCCCCATTTGCGCATGCTTGTGTAGTTCGAACCGAAGCGGCGGACACCCGAAAGCGCCAGCGAATCGGCGATCGGCGAATGCGGCGTCCAGACAATGGTCAGCGCCAGTGAGACCGCCAGCACCATCGCATAGGTCGATGGCAGGAAATAGCCTGCCGACAGGAGCAGTGATGCAGCCATCAGCGCGACATAGACATCGGCGCGGTCCCTGGCACGGTCGGCCAACGCGGTCAGTAACGGCGTCGTCACCACGCGCAGGAACATCGGCGCCGCCAGAATGACGGCGATCTGCTCGGCGTGAAAACCCTTGGCCTGCAGCCACAGTGGAAAATAAGGCAAATGCGTTCCGAGCGGCACGTACAGCGTCGCGAAGATCAGGCTCATGCGCAGTTCGAAATGGCGCGGCTTGACGAGTTGTTCGGGCGAGAGCTGCGGCAGGGCCATGAATCGATCCAATCGCGCTGTATTCGACCGGACGGCAACGCGTATCGATCCCTTAACATGGACGAAAACCGGACGAAACCGGTTGGACTAATTGATCGATTCCGAAGCCCGAAAAAGACTTCGGACTATGCCGCCTGCCCTACCCGGTCCGCGATGAGCAACGGGACAAAGGGCTCGTCCGGCGCTTCTGGCAGCACCTGCGCCCAGGTCAGGATTTCCATGCGGCCGTCAAAATGCTCGACCACGGCCGTGCAGCTTTCCACCCAGTCGCCGGTGTTGATGTACTGGACATCGCCAAAATTCTCGATGACGGCATGATGGATGTGGCCGCAAATGACGCCGTCGACGTGTGAACGACGCGCCTCATCCGCAAGCATGGTCTGGAACGAGCCGATGAAGTTCACCGCTTTCTTGACGTTGTGCTTGGCCCAGGACGAAAACGACCAATACGGCAGGCCGAGCAGTTGCCGCAGCCGCGTCACCACGCGATTGACCAGCATGGCCGCGTCATAGGCGTGATCACCGAGATAGGCGAGCCAGCGCGCATTGTGGACCACGGTGTCGAACTGGTCGCCATGGATGACGAGCAGGCGCTTGCCGTCGGCGGTCTCGTGGATGGCACGGTCGGCGACGACGATGCCGCCGAAATGCACGCCCTGGAACTGGCGGGCGAACTCGTCATGGTTGCCGGCGATGTAGGTGATGTTGGCGCCCTTGCGCGCCTTGCGCAGCAGTTTCTGCACGACGTCATTGTGGCTTTGCGGCCAGTGCCAGCTCCGCCGCAGCCGCCAGCCGTCGACGATGTCGCCCACCAGATAGATGATATCGGCATCGTGATATCGAAGGAAATCGATCAGGAACTCGGCCTTGGCCGCCTTCGAGCCCAGATGGACGTCGGATATGAACATGCTGCGGAAAGTGCGGGGCTCTTGGCCGGACATCGCGATTTCACCGTTGCTTTCGCGAGCCTATGCCCCGATTCATGCAACAACCGTATGACGGTTGCGATTGGTCCAGCCGAAGGACTAGCTTGCCGGCCAAATCACAGGAGAAATCGTCATGGATCTCGGTATCCGCGGAAAGAAGGCCATCGTCTGCGCTTCGAGCAAGGGACTTGGGCGCGGTTGCGCCATGGCGCTGGCCGAGGCCGGCTGCGATGTCGTGGTCAACGGGCGCAACGCCGAACTGGTGGCGAAAACCGCCGCGGAGTTGCGCGAGCGATATGGCGTCACGGTGACGGAAGTCGTCGGCGACGTTTCGAAGCCGGAGGTGCAGAAGGCGCTGCTCGCGGCCTGTCCCGAGCCGGATATCCTGGTCAACAACAATGGCGGCCCGCCGCTTCGCGATTTCCGCACGCTCGATCGCGAAAAGATCCTCGAAGGCGTCACCCAGAATATGGTGACGCCGATCGAGCTCGTGCAGGCCGTGCTGGACGGCATGGCGGCACGCGGCTTCGGCCGCATCGTCAACATCACATCGCTGTCGGTCTATGTGCCCATTCCCGGCCTCGACCTGTCGTCCGGCGCGCGTGCCGGCCTGACCTCGTTCCTTGCCGGCGTGGCCAGAACGGTGATCGACCGCAACGTGACCATCAACAGTCTTTTGCCGGGCAAACTCGACACCGACCGGCTGCGCGGCCCGCACGAGGCCGGCACCATCGAGGATCCTGCCGCAGCCGCTGCACGCAAGACCCGCATCAGCGCTGATGTTCCGGCCAAGCGGCTCGGCACGCCGGAAGAATTCGGCCAGATCTGCGCCTTCCTGTGCTCGGTCCATGCGGGCTATCTGACCGGGCAGAAC
>NZ_RZPH01000096.1:0-10339 GCF_004022825.1 Mesorhizobium sp. M7A.F.Ca.CA.004.04.2.1 | reverse complement strand
CGTCAGTCCTCTTCGGGCCCCGCATTGTTCGCCGATGAGCGGGAGGAACCGGCCGCCGCCGAAATCCTCCTCCCTGTAGGTCGCGGCTGCCCTTCGTGCGGTCCTGACGAGACGCTGGCTGTAGGGTCTTCGCCGACGGGATCAAGAGCCGGCCACCGATGTCGAGCTGTTCGCGCAGGGCGGGCGGCGGGGCGGGCGCGGCAGCCGCCACCAGGATGGCGTCGAAGGGCGCGGCGTCCGGCCAGCCCATGGTGCGTCGCCCGCGCGCACCGCGACGTTGTCGTAGCCGAGTTTCCCGAACCGTTGCCGCTGTGCAGGGCGTGTGCCCCTGTCAGCCTTGGTAGAACTCCTGACGCTGCATGCCGAGGCCCTCGATGCCGAGCGTAACGACGTCGCCTGCCTTGAGGAAGATGTTCGGTTTCTGGCCTAGGCCGACGCCAGGAGGGGTGCCGGTGGAGATGATGTCTCCCGGCAGCAGGCTCATGAACTGCGACAGGTAGGACACCAGATAGCGGACGCCGTAAATCATCGTTTTGGTCGAGCCGTCCTGGAATTTGCGCCCGTTGACCTCGAGATGCATCTTGAGGTTCTGCGGGTCGTCGATCTCGTCGGCCGTCACCAGCCACGGGCCGGTCGGTCCGAACGTATCGCAGGACTTGCCCTTGGTCCACTGGCCCTGACGTTCAGCCTGGAAGGCGCGCTCGGAAACGTCATTGATGACGCAATAGCCCGCGACATAGTCCATCGCCTCGGCCTCCGACACGTATTTTGCCGTCTTGCCGATGACGACGCCGAGCTCGACTTCCCAGTCGGTCTTGAGTGATCCACGCGGGATTTCGACCGGATCGTTGGGGCCGACAATGGCCGACGTGGCCTTCATGAAGATGATCGGCTCCGGCGGCACCGTCGCGCCCGTCTCTGCGGCGTGGTCGGAATAATTCAGGCCGATGCAGATGAACTTGCCGGTGCCGGCAACGCAGGCACCGAGGCGCGGGTTGCCTTCGATCAAGGGCAAGGTCATCGGGTCGATGGCGCGTAGTGCGTCAAGACTTTCCGGAAGCAACGTACTACCGGCAATGTTGGCCACCTTGCCAGATAGGTCGCGGATGCGGCCGTCCTTATCGAGCATTCCGGGCTTTTCCTGGCCCAACGGGCCATAATGCAACAACTTCATTTTAGGGGTCACTCCTCGACATGACTTCACGTTCTAAAGACGTAGTCGGCAGTCGTGGCGGCCGCAAAAGCCGGAAGGTCGCGGCCGATAGACAACAAGTTCCTTGCTACGCCAAACCTGCCATTTGGGCGATGAAGGCATTCGCGCTTATCAGTCCGGAACGGTCCAGCCCTGCTCGGCCGCGTGGCGCTTCTCGAAGGCATCGATTTGGTCCTTCTGTGACAGCGTGTAGTCGAGTTCGTCGATGCCGTTTAGCAAGCAGTGCTTGGAGAACTCATCTATCTCGAAGGAATGGACCGCTCCGTTCGGGGCGGTCAGAGTCTGTGCGGCGAGATCGACCTCAATGGTCGCCCCCTGTTGTTCCTTGAGCTGGATCATGATGCTGCTGATTGCGTCGCGTTTCAGTACCACTGGCAGCAGACCGTTCTTCAAGCTGTTGGAGAAGAAGATGTCGCCAAAGCTCGGCGCGACGACAACCCGGAAACCATAATCCGCAACCGCCCAGACGGCATTTTCGCGCGACGAGCCGCAACCGAAATTATCTTCGCCAACCAAGATCTCGCCGTGGCGATAGGGTGGCGTGTTGAGTACAAAATTTTCCCGCTCCTTGCCGCCGTCGTCGAAGCGCAGATCGTGGAAGAGATATTGGGAAAAGCCCTCGGCGCGGGGTTTCGAAAGGAAGCGCGCCGGCAGGATCTGGTCGGTATCGACATTGACGCCAGGAAAGGGAACGGCGGTCGCCGTGACCGACTTGAACGGTTCCATGGTCATTCTCCTCGCTGAAACTGGCGAACGTCGGTGAGGTGGCCGGTGATAGCGGCTGCGGCCGCCATGGTCGGGCTCATCAAGTGGGTACGTGCGCCGCGACCCTGTCGGCCGACGAAATTACGATTTGAGGTCGAGGCGCAGCGCTTGCCGGAAGCCACGGTCTCGCCATTGGTTCCCAGGCAAAGCGAACAGCCCGCCTCGCGCCACTCGAAACCGGCGTGGAGGAAGATGCTGTCCAGCCCCTCAGCCTCCGCCTGAGCCTTGACCAGGCCAGACCCAGGCACGATCCAAGCTTCGACTCTCGGATGGACCGTCCGGCCTTTGACGACCGCCGCGGCGGATCTCAAGTCCTCGATCCGGCCATTGGTGCACGAGCCGATGAATACCCGGTCGACCGGGATTTCAGCCAGCAACGTGCCGGGTTCGAGTCCCATATATGTAAGCGCCTTCGACATGGCTTCGCGGCGCTCGGCGGTGTTGGCGCGATCCGGGTCTGGCACTAGCGCGTCGATTGGAGCGACGTCCTCAAGGCTCGTGCCCCAGGTTACCATCGGCGCGATCTCGGCCGCGTCGAGTGTGACTTCCCTGTCGAACACGGCGTCGGGATCCGAGCCGAGCTGCGACCAGCGCTCGACCGCCTTGTCCCAGGCTTCTCCCGAGGGCGAATAGGGCCGGCCCTTCACATAGTCGAACGTCACCTGGTCTGGCGCGATCATGCCGGCGCGCGCGCCGGCCTCGATCGACATATTGCAGACAGTCAAGCGGCCTTCCATGGTCAGATCACGGATGGCGGAGCCGGCATATTCGATGACATAGCCGACCGCGCCAGCGGCGCCGATCTTACGGATAATGGCGAGAATGACGTCCTTGGCGCTTACGCCGAAGCCCAGTTCGCCCTCGACGGAAATCCGCATGGATTTCGGTTTGCGCTGCCATAGCGTTTGGGTGGCCAACACCTGCGTTGCCTGCGTCATGCCGACGCCGAACGCCAGAGCGCCCAGCGCGCCGTGCGTCGAGGTATGACTGTCGGCGCAAACGATGGTCATGCCCGGCTGGCTGATACCCTGCTCGGGGCCGATGACATGCACGATGCCCTGCCGGCTGTCGGCAAGTTCAAACACGGTGAAGCCGAGCTCCTTGGCGTTCTCCATCAGCGACTCGACCATGCCGCGGCGCTCGGCGCTGGGAATGCGCGCAACCTGACGCACGTCAGTCGGCACGTAGTGGTCGGGCGTGCCGAAAATTTGATGAGGAGCTCTCGGGCGCAAGCCGCGCGCCCGCAGGAACTCGAATGCTGGCTGATAACCGTCGTGGATGAGATGCCGGTCGACATAGAGCAGCGTCTCACCGTCCGCGCGGTCGAGGATGCTGTGCTGCGACCAGATCTTGTCCAGCATGGTGAGAGCCGCGCGAGGCCGGCCTAAGCTCATCATATTTTTCTCCCATAGGAAGCAGATCAAACGAAGCAAGCAACCAAAGGCGGTGATGCTCAGCCGCAGCCGGTGAGTAGCATGGCGCCCGCCGATACGTTCGGGGCCATTTTCTAACGTAGTGACGTCCGCCCCAAGGAGTCTTTGTTGGGAAGGGTGTCATCGCAACGCGCGATGACTGGCGATTGTCGCACCGAGTTGATCGGCTCACCATCGATTCTGGCCAAGGCGTGTCGGGTGGACAGCTTCCCCTCCCGACGCTCGTCCACGGGCGCATCCAACCCGACTCCCGGCAACGGGCGTCGATCCGAACAGACCGTCCAAACTACTTCTCTTCAAGCAACACGGGGGGCCCCTGGGGCTTGGAAGCCAGTGCAGTTAGCTGGCTCCTAACAATGCCGCATATCTTTCAAGGGACAGGCCCGCCGAGCGGTCATCTCAAAGCTGACTCTTGCCCCCGTCAACGACGATCTCGGTGCCCAGCATGAAGGACGAGGCGTCGGAGGCGAGGAAAAGCGCCACTTCCGCCTGCTCGGATGGATCGGCGGCGCGGCCGATCGGCACGCGTGCCTGAACGGTCGCCAGCGCCTTTTCGGCGCCGTTGGCGAACGGTCCTTCGCTGGTGAACACGGCGGTCTTGGTTGGTCCTGGCGACAGGCAGAAGACACGGATGCGGCGCGACAAGAGGTCTGCCGAAATCGCCTTGGCTAGGGCCAAGGCCGGAGCCTTCGAAGCCGCGTACAGTGCCATATTGGGCTGACCGGTCTTGGCGGCGATCGACCCCGTCAGGATCACCACGCCGCAATCGCGCATGAAGGGTGCTGCCTTTTGGACCGTGAAGAACTGGCCCTTGGTGTTGACAGCAAAAAGCTTATCGAAATCCTCGCCGGTCCAGTCGGCGAACGGCTTGAACACGGTGATGCCGGCATTGGCGAAGACGATGTCGATGCCTCCGAGCGCTTCCGAGGCAAGCACCGCACCAGCCGCGATGGAGTCCAGGTCGGAGACGTCCATGTGGACGCCGACACTACCCGGACCCAGCTCGGCTGCCAGCGCCTGGGCTTTCTTGCCGTCGCGTGCGCAGAGCGCCACACGCGCGCCTTCGCGGACGAATGTCCGCGCCGCAGCAAGCCCGATGCCGCTCGTTCCGCCGGTAATCAGCGCAGTCTTTCCCGCAAGTCGCATTCACAATCCCTCAATGTTGGCGCCCGCATCCGTCTGGTGGTGAGAACCTACGGGAGGCGGCGGGTGGTAGGAGCCCAGCTCATCTTCGCCGGCACACCCCCGGGCCAAATGGAGCATGCCCCGCTCTGATAGCGTTTGACCGGCTGCTCGGCATTGAATGCTCTCTTTGCCCCTTCATGGTTCAGACGAGAGCGCCGACGCGGACGTGGCGCCAGTCTCGGCCTCTCTTAAAAGCAGGCTTCCATGATCGAAAGTCGCAAACGGGAAGGAAAGCATCGTGCCCGACGATGCCGCGGCCCGGCACATCGCCGATCACGATGCCCCCCTTCCCGAATGGCGTCTTCAGTTGCTGCCCACGACGCTTTAGACAATCCGGGGACGCTACAGTTTGCCGGCTGATCCCGACTGGGGTCGCGTGGTCCGCCGCGCCGCACGCAAATCGAAGGATTTCAAGATTCTCGGTTCAAGAGCAGGAGATTTATACATGTACACCGATCCGATCAGGGTTTTCTGGGTGCCTGGATGCTCGGCCTGCGTCAAGACGAAGGAGTTCCTGACCAGTCTCGGCGTGCCGTTCGAATCCGTGAACCTGCTCGAGAACGAGCAAGGCGCAGCCGACCTCGCCAAGCTCGGCGCGAAGTCTTTGCCTGTCGTATCGCGCGGCGAGAAGTTCACCTTCGCCCAGTCGCTCGACCAGGTCGCCGAGTTCGTCGGCAGGAAGCGAGACGGCGTCGAGCGACTGCCGCCTGAAGAGCTCCATCGGCGCTGGCAGGAATTTCTCGCGGTAGCGAGATCACTGATCGTGGAGATTCCGGTGGACAAGCTCGGCCACCATCCCATTCCGAACCGCCTGGAGCGAACGGTCCTTGGCCTTGCCTATCACATTTTCCAGATACCTGACGTATTCGTCCGCAACGTCGCGGGAGAATTCGAGGATTGGGCGCACTACGTCAATCTTCCCGCGCCTGATGACATGAAGAACAATGCCGACATCCTTGCTTTTGCCGACGCATCGATCGCGACCCTGACGGGCTGGTGGGATGGCTTGCAGGACCGCGCCTGCCTATGGACCGTCCGGACTTATTATGGCGTGCGTTCGGGCTGGGAGGTACTTGAGCGCCAGACCTGGCACTCGGCGCAGCATACGCGCCAGTTGCAGGCGGTACTCGAAGGCTTTGATATTCCTCTCTCCAAGACTGTCGACGCGAAACTCTATGACGGTCTGCCGATGCCGGTCGCCCTCTGGGAATAGCGCCGCCCCGGTTGCCAACGACGGCCTCTCCCGCCATGCCAGCTGATGGCTACGTCGGACCGCTGCTTTTCGGAGCGGGCGCGAGGCAGCGGATAACCGAGGCGGGCGGGCAATACCGTCGAGCCGGGCAAACCCACCAGCAATCTTGGGCGAACGAATGAGCACACGGGTCATCATTATCGGGTCGGGGCCGGCGGGCTACACCGCCGCCATCTATGCGGCACGCGCGCTGTGCAATCCCGTGCTGATCTGTGGGCCGCAACCTGGTGGACAGCTGACGGTAACCACGGATGTCGAGAACTATCCGGGATTCCCCGACATCGTCCAGGGCCCATGGCTCATGGAGCAGATGCAGAAACAGGCGGAACACTGCGGGGCGACTATCGTCACTGACCATGTCGAAACCGCCGATCTCAGCGAGCGGCCGTTCAGGGTAATCACGTCGTCCGGCAAGCGCTACGAGACCGAGGCGCTCATCATCGCGACCGGCGCCCAGGCCAGGTGGCTTGGCCTGCCTTCGGAAGAGCGTTTCCGCGGCTTCGGTGTCTCCGCTTGCGCTACATGCGACGGCATATTCTTCATCCGCAAGCACGTCGTGGTGGTTGGCGGGGGCAACACCGCGGCCGAGGAAGCGCTATTCCTCAGCAAATATGCGTCTAAGGTCACGCTCGTGCACCGTGGTGCCAGTTTGCGAGCGGAGAAAATCCTGCAGCAACGACTGTTCAACGACACGAAAATCGAGGTCGTCTGGGAGCATGTAGTGGATGAAGTTCTGGGCAACGAAGAACCGGCGCTCTCCGTCGAAGGCATTCGCCTCAGGCATGCCAGAACGGGTGCCGTGCAGAACCTGCCTGCCGACGGGCTGTTCGTCGCGATCGGCCACAGCCCGTCCGTCCGGGTCTTTGGCGACCAGCTCCGACAGAAGCCCGGTGGCTACATCTGGGTTGAGCCTGGATCGACGCGCACCAGCGTTCCGGGCGTCTTTGCGGCAGGCGATGTAAGCGACGATGTCTATCGGCAGGCGGTAACCGCTGCCGGCCTCGGCTGCATGGCCGCCATCGAGGCGGAACGGTTCCTCGCTCACCCTCATTCGTAATGCTTGCGGCTGCGCAACCGGGCCTGGCTCGCTCTACCATGCTTTGCCATATTCTCTCCGCTCCGCCGTCTATCGGTAAAGCATACCGCGGCACCTGGCTCCGAGCAGAAGCCTTATCCTCGCAGTGTGCGATGCCGGCATAAGAATCTACGACTCACCTTTTTGCGCCGTTTCTTTTTATAAGGTCGCCGTACTGCGCCGTCGGCCATGCCGTCGCGAAGTGCCGCGGGAGGCCAAGAGGAACGGTGATGGGCTTTTAGTTGGCGGCAGGAATTCGGGTGCGCTGTCTACGGTTCCTTTGGGACGTGACGCTAGCAAAGTCTCGCTGCGGGATGGAAGCCTCGAAGAAGCAATAAAAAGGGAGAGAAGAATGATTGGATCCTACAAAAAATCAGCCCATGCCATGCTGGCAGCGCTGTCGCTGGTACTGCTGTCGCTCGCTGGCGCCAACTGCGCCAAGGCGGCTGATGACTATCCGAACAAGCCGATCGAAGTAATCGTCGGCTACCTCCCCGGTGGCGCAACCGACTTCGCCGCCCGCGTCCTCGCCGAGTCACTGTCGACCAGCCTCGGACAGCCGGTGATCGTCAATAACCGCCCCGGCGCCTCTTCGGCGATCGCCGTTGATGCCGTCAAGCGCGCGGATCCAGATGGCTATACGCTTCTGTTTGGCAACAACGACGCGATTGCGATATTGCCGGCCGTCAAGCCGGACGTGGCCTACAAGATCCCGGACGACCTGACCTTCATTTCCCGGGTCGTCGAGTTTCCACTGGTGTTCGCTGTCAGCACGAAGCTGCCGCTCAACGCCATGAAAGATTTCGTCGAATACGCGAAGGCCAATCCCGGCAAGTTCAACTACGGCTCTTCGGGTGTTGGCGGTTCGCTGCACATTGAGGGTGTGCGTATGGCCCTGGCGGCAGGCATCGACATCACCCACGTCGCCTACAAAGGTGCTGCCGGTGCTGTGACCGACCTCGTCGGAGGCCAGATCGACGGCATGTTCGGCACGGTGAAGGACATCTCCGCCCATCTCAACACTGGCACCATCAAGCTGCTGGCCGTGACCTCTCCCGAGCGCGTACCGGTAGTGCCGGATGTGCCGACTTTGGCCGAAGCCGGCCTCGGCGACGCCACCGTCACGGGCTGGTTCGCCCTCATGGGTCCCGCGAACATGCCTAAGGAGGTCACCGACAAGCTGAGCAAGGCCGTCGCCGACGCCTTGGTCAAGCCGGAAGTGGCAAAGCGTCTGGCTGACTCTGGCCTGTATACGTCGCCGCTTGCCGGCGCTGAGTTCAAGGATTTCGTGGTCAAGCAACTCGACACGTTCAAGACCATCGCCGAAAAGCAGAACATCCGGATTACCGATTGACGGTTCGTCGCGGGCGGCTCATTCGTTTTGGGCCGCCCTAAGTCTGGCATGAACGTTGCGCGCGGATTGGAATTTTCGATGCGAAATCCGCCAATCGCCCCATATCGCCAAGCGGCATCAAGCACCCCGAACCAGGCAGGTTCTGACCTACCATGGCTCCTGCTGCTTCGGCCTATGATTTATGCACCGGGTCCTCACGATGCCATCTCAACTTGAAAAGCCGAGAGACGTGATCAGTGGGACGCTGGTGCTCGCCACCGGTGCAGCGTTCCTTTACTTCGGTCGCGGGTTGACGGTCGGCAGCGCTTCGCGAATGGGGCCGGGCTACTTTCCGATCGTTCTGAGCCTGCTGATGGTCGTTCTGGGGCTTGCCATCATCGTTAACGCATTGCGTTCAAAAAGCGGGGCAGGCGAGGCGCTGACGATCCCTTGGCGTGCGCTTGTCCTCGTCCTGGGCTCGATCATGGTCTTCGCCCTAACCCTCAAAGGGCTCGGCCTGTTCATCTCGCTGGCGCTCTGCATTCTGGCGACGACCATGGCCAGCAGCTACACGAAGTGGATCCCCTCCATCACGCTAGCCCTCGTGCTGTCTCTCGTCTGCGCCTTCCTTTTCGTCTATGCGCTCGGATTGCCCATCCCGATCATCGGGCAATGGCTATCTTTCGGTTACTGGTGGCCTTCGGCTTCCCCCAGCCCGTGAAAATCACCAGCTGAAGAACATTTTTCATGGACTTCTTTTCCAATCTTGAGCTTGGTTTCCAGACGGCACTGAACCCGTGGAACCTGCTGTACTGCTTCATCGGCTGCCTGCTAGGCACAGCTGTCGGGGTCTTGCCGGGTCTCGGGCCGGTGGCAACAATTGCCATGCTTCTGCCGCTGACCTTCAGCCTGTCGCCCGACACGGCGATGATAATGCTGGCCGGCATCTACTACGGTGCGCAATACGGAAGCTCCACCACCGCCATCCTGATCAACCTGCCGGGCGAAGCCGGCTCGATCGTGACCGCGATTGACGGCTACGAGATGGCCAAGCAGGGCAGGGCGGGTCAGGCGTTGGCGGTGGCGGCACTGGGTTCGTTCTTCGCCGGAACGGTCGCAACGCTCATCCTGGCGCTGTTCGCTCCGGTGCTGGCCGGCTTTGCGCTGAAGTTCGGCCCGGCAGAGTATTTCTCCCTGATGGTGCTCGGCCTCGTTGCATCAGTTACGCTTGCGTCAGGTTCGCTGCTCAAGGCGTTCGCGATGATCGTGCTGGGCCTGCTGCTTGGCCTGGTCGGGACCGATGTCGAGAGCGGCACGCTGCGATACACGTTCGGCATACCGAGCTTGGCCGACGGGCTCGATTTCGTCGCGCTCAGCATGGGCGTATTCGGTATCAACGAGATCATCTTCAACATCGAGCATGAGCAGAAGCGCAACGTAATTGTTCGCAAGGTGAGCAAACTCATGTTGACGGCTGCGGAGCTCAAGAGCGTCATAGCCCCGGTCTTGCGAGGGACTGGCATCGGCACCGTGCTTGGGATCTTGCCCGGCGGTGGCGCAGTCCTGGCATCGTTCGCGGCCTATGCGGTCGAGAGCCGTGTCTCGAAAAACCGGTCGCAGTTCGGCAAGGGCGCTATTCAAGGGGTCGCGGCGCCAGAAAGCGCCAACAATGCCGGCGCGCAGACCTCATTCATCCCGATGCTGACGCTCGGCATCCCCTCCAACCCGGTAATGGCGATGATGATCGGCGCGTTGGTTATCCAGGGCATTACACCTGGCCCGAATGTCGCCACTGAGCAGCCGGCCCTGTTCTGGGGTCTGATCGCCTCGATGTGGGTCGGCAATCTGATGCTGGTCCTGCTTAACCTGCCTCTGATTGGCATATGGGTGCGGATGCTGATGGTGCCGTACCACTACCTCGCTCCGGCGATCGTTGCGATTTGCTGCATCGGCGCTTACAGCGTCTACAACGACTCGTTCAGCATCTACACAATGGCCCTGTTCGGCCTCGTCGGCTACATCCTGATCAAGCTCGACTTCGAACCAGCGCCGCTGCTGCTCGGCTTCGTGCTGGGACCGATGC
>NZ_RZPH01000970.1:0-2261 GCF_004022825.1 Mesorhizobium sp. M7A.F.Ca.CA.004.04.2.1 | reverse complement strand
GCGTCAGCACCTCGGTCAGACCGGTGAAGCCAGCAGCCATGCTGAGAATATTGTTGTTGAACGTCCCGCCATGCGAGAACGCACCGGGCAAAGCCGGATCGAAGCGATCGACGAGGTCGGCGCGTCCACCGAATGCGCCAAAACTGGCGCCGCCGCCGATATACTTGCCGAGCGTCACGAAATCGGGAAAGATTTCATGTGCGCCATGGAGCGCGCGGTAGTCGAGGCGCGAGGTCATCACCTCGTCGAAGATCAGCAGCGCGCCGGTCTCCTTCGTCGCCGCGCGCAGCGCTTCCAGGAACTCACGCGTCGCCGGGATGCAGCCGCCGCCGCCCATCATCGGCTCGACGATCACTGCGGCAAGCTCGTCGCCCTGTTCCTTGATGAGCGCCACGGCGCCTGCACTATCGTTGTAGTCGGCGAAGACAAAGGGGAAAGGCAAATTGAGCGGTGAGCCGCCATGCGCAAAAGTGAGTACGCCGCCATGATAGCCCTCGCGGAAGGCGAGGATCTTCGAGCGCTGCGTGATGGCGCGAGCCGCCGAAATCGCCATGATGTTCGCCTCGGTGCCCGAGTTGCAGAAGCGCACGCGCTCTATGGCCGGAAAACGGTCGACCACCGCGGCAGCCAGGCGCGCCTCATAGCGGTTGGGTGCGCCCAGCATGATGCCACCCTGTATGACGTCCACAAGGGCCGCCGAAATCGCCTTGTCGGAGTGGCCGTAGAAACCGGCACTGTATTCCGAGACCAGGTCGACATAGGTATGGCCGTCCAAATCGGTCACCCTGCAGCCTTCACCGGAAACAAACGATACGGGGAATGGCCGATACCATAGAACAGCCCTCGTATTGCCGCCCGGCAACGATGCCGCGGCCTCGTTCTGACGCGCCCGGCTGTTCGGGTTGGCGTCAGCGAAACGCTGTCGCGCCTCGTCCAGAACAGCAGCGAGACTGACATTGGCGCGCAGGTCTCTAGTGCCTTGCAGCATTCGATCAAATCTCCTCGTCTTTTCAACTTTTTTGCACCATATCGCAAATTCCTGTTGCTAATCAATCGATTTTGCGTTTGAAATTTGATCAAATCTGCAACGATAAGAAAGGGGAACTGCAATGAGGACTTATCTGCAAGCCGTATCTGCCGCCGCGATCTGCCTCGCGACCTCGACTTTGGCCGCGTCCGCGGCCGACCCCGTCACGGTGGTCGGCTGGGGGGGTACATGGGACAAGGCCTACAAGGATGGGGTCTGGGACAAGTACACCGAAAAGACGGGCGTTCCGATCGTCATGGAAGAATGGGGCGGCGAGGTCGCCAAGGTGCGTGCCCAGGTGCAGGCGGGCAACATTACCTACGACGTCGTCTCGGTCGAAGCGCCCGCCATGGAAGTCGGCTGCGCCGAAGGCCTGTTCGTCCCGCTGACGCCCGAGATCACCGGCGACGCGGCGAATTATCTCCCAGGCACCCTGCACGAATGCGGCGTCGCATCCGACACCTGGGCTACGGTCCTTGCCTACAACACGAAGGTCTACAAAGGTGACGCCGCGCCGAAGAGCTGGGCGGATTTCTGGAACGTCGAGAAATTTCCGGGAAAGCGCGGGCTTTACCAGCAGGCACAGTTCACGCTGGAAAATGCGCTGATGGCCGACGGCGTTAAGCGCGAGGACATGTACAAGGTGCTGGGCACGCCGGAAGGCGTCGACCGGGCTTTCGCCATGCTCGACAAGATCAAGGCGCACGTCGTCTGGTGGTCCACAACGACGCAGGGCATCCAGAACCTCGACAGTGGTGAAGTGGCTCTCAGCGACGCGTTCAATGCGCGCATCACCAACGAAGCCATCAACGAGAAGAAGCCCTATGCGATCGCATGGGACGCTGGCTTCTTCTATGGCACCGACTACTGGGCGGTGGTGAAGGGCGCGCCGCACCAGCAGGCCGGGCTGGATCTCCTCAAGTGGTTCTCCATCCCTGAAAACCAGGCCGGCTTCTCGAAACTCTATGCCTATGGCACCGGCCGCAAGGAAGCCGCCGACCTCATTCCCGCGGATTGGAAGGCCTACCTGCCGACGTCGCCGGAGCACCTTCAGTACGGCGCCTCCTATGACAACGACTTCTGGACCGAGCACAAGGAAGCACTGGAAGAACGCTTCAAGGCCTGGCTCGCGAAGTAACCCAGGCATGTTGGTCGGGACAAAGCCGGCTATGAAGCGGCGCCAACGGGGCGGCATGCTCGCCCTGTTGACGACCCCGCTTATTCTGTTCGTCGT
>NZ_RZPH01000969.1:0-2262 GCF_004022825.1 Mesorhizobium sp. M7A.F.Ca.CA.004.04.2.1 | reverse complement strand
GGCGACGACTGCTGTCAGCACCCTCTATTAGATCGATTGAAATTGGCCTGACGCAGGACGCCCCTACTCGGCTCCCCGGCCCATGCGGCGCGCCGTGTAGCGCTCGATCGCCGACAGACCGTCATAGATCAGCACGGCAAGCGCTGCCACGATCAGGCCGCCTTGCAGGATGAAGGCGAGATTGTTGGACAACAGCCCGGCGATGATCACTTCGCCCAGCGTTTTGGCTGCCACGGTCGAACCGATGGTCGCGGTGGCAAGACTGATCACCACCGACAGCCTGATGCCGCCGAGAATGATCGGGGCGCTGAGCGGCAGCTCGACCTTGGTGAGCCTTTGCCAACCGGTCATGCCGGCGCCGCGCGCCGCCTCGACGACATTGGCCGGCAGCGTCGTCAGACCGGTCAGTGCATTCTCGAAAATCGGCAGCAGGCCATAGAGAAACAGGGCGATCAGTGTCGGCTTCTCGCCGAAGCCGACGGCCGGTACGGCAAGCGCCAGCACCGCCACCGGCGGAAAGGTCTGACCGATGTTGACGAGGCTGCGCGATAGCGGCAGGAATTCGGCGCCGGCCGGCCTGGTGACCAGGATGGCAAGCGCCACCGCAACGATGGTTGCCGCCACGGTGGCGATCAGAACCGTGCGTAAGTGCAGCAGGGTCAGCGTCAGCAGGCTGCCCTGGTTGTAGATCACCGGCGCGTTGTTTTCGGTCAGCGGCTTCAGCAGCGGCACGAACCACCCGGGATTGGTGACGAAGGCGACAAGCAGCACCACCAATGCTAGCCTGAGCAGCGATGGAAGCCAGGCCTTCATGCCGGCCTCGCCGCACGCTTCACCAGCCCTTCGACGGTCACGCGGCCAAGCGGCTTGCCGTCGGCGCCTTTGACCGGCAGCGCCGGCCGGCCCGACCACAACAATTCGGCCAGCGCGTCGCGCTGGCTCGCATCGCCGGGGATCGCCTCACCTTCGGCGGAGCCCTTCTCCACGGCATCGCGGACCCGGCCGAGCGACAGCAACCGGAACGGCCTTTCGCTGGCGCCAACCAGGGTCTCGACGAAGGCGCTTGCCGGCTTTGCCAGGATCTCGGCCGGCTTGGCGTATTGCACCAGCTTGCCGGCATCCATGACCGCGATCTTGTCGCCCATATGCACGGCCTCTTCCATGTCGTGGGTGACGAGGATGATGGTGGTGCCGAAGCGCTTCTGGATCGCCAGCAGATCTTCCTGCGCCTTGGTGCGGATGATCGGGTCGAGGGCGCCGAACGGTTCGTCCATCAACAGCACGTTGGGTTCGGCGGCGAGTGCGCGGGCAACACCGACGCGCTGCTGCTGGCCGCCGGACAGTTCGTGCGGGTAGCGAGGCCCGAAGGCTTCGGGATCGAGCTGATAGAGCGTCATCAGTTCGTCGACCCGGGCCTTGATACGGTCCTTGTCCCAGCCAAGCAGCACCGGCACGGTGGCAATGTTCTGTGCCACCGTGCGATGCGGAAACAGGCCGTGCCCCTGGATAGCGTAGCCGATGCTGCGGCGCAGCTCGTAGCCGGGCAGCGAACGATTGTCGGCGCCGTCGAGCTTGATGATGCCCGAGGTCGGCTCGACCAGCCGGTTGATCATGCGCAGCAGCGTCGTCTTGCCGGAACCGGACGTGCCGACAATGACGGCGATGGTGCGCGGCTCGATGACCATCGACACGTCATCGACCACGGTCGTCGCGTCATAGCGCTTGGTGATGCCTTCGATCTCGATCATGCCGTTTCAACCCTGCGCCTGGTGGCGGTCATTTCGATCACCGCATCGAGGATGATGGCGGCGGCAAAGGCGAGCGCGACCGTTGGCACCGCGCCAAGCAGCACAAGGTCCATCGCCGTCTGGCCCACACCCTGGAAGACGAACACGCCGAAACCGCCGCCGCCGATCAGCGCGGCAATGGTGGCGAGGCCGATGTTCTGCACCAAGACGATGCGGATGCCGGTGAGGATGACAGGAAAAGCCAGCGGAAACTCGATGCCGAACAGGCGCTGCCTGTCGGTCATGCCCATGCCGCGCGCCGCGTCGTTGGCCGCGCGCGGCACGCCGGCCAGACCGACCACGGTGTTGGCCACCACCGGCAGCAGCGAGTAAAGGAACAGCGCCACAAAAGCCGGTGCGGTGCCGATGCCGCGAATGCCGAGCGCGGCAGCTCCCGGCACATGCGTGGCAACCCAGCCGAGCGGCGCGATCAAAAGGCCGAACAGCGCGATCGAAGGAATGGTCTGGATGATAT
>NZ_RZPH01000968.1:0-2265 GCF_004022825.1 Mesorhizobium sp. M7A.F.Ca.CA.004.04.2.1 | reverse complement strand
CCTGCACGGAAGGTTCTCCGCGGGCTACGCCGTCTGGAGTTGGTCGACAGAACCTTCGCCTGACATTGCAACCAGCCGAAATGCGGCAAATGCGGCCAATATTATGAAAACCGCCGTGACGTTCAGGGACATCGTCGATGCAAGGACGCCCCCGTCAAAGCAACTCAGTTCCATGGCGCTGCACCCCTTGAAGCCACTGACGGTCCGGATGATGATCCTGCTTGGGGCGAAATACAAGCGTTCGCTAATACGCTGATGCCGGCTGGCCAGCCCTGCGCGCAGCTTTTGAACAGCCGAACGCTTGGTTGCTGGTTCCCGCTCAAGGGCTCGAACCTCGATTCACGCCTTCAAAGGGCGCTGTCCTACCATTAGACGAAGCGGGAAAATGCACGTTGCGCCCCACCCCTAGCCGGTTCGCGCGCCGGGATCAACGCACGGGGGCGGCAAAGCCGATTGGAAGCGCGGTGTCAGTCCGGAAAGTTGGTGACAGGTTCCTCGCAGCGGTAGACCGGGCAGCTGCCGTCGCGGGTCGGGACACAGGCCGACATCGGCACCTCCGGCCAGTCGCATTCGTTGCCGAACTGCCTGACATAGCGGTCATAGGTGTTGGGTCCGGTGGTCAGCACCACGGCATGATGGCTTTGGAGCAGTTGCCGGAGTTGGTCGCAACTCATCGTGCGGGTGTCGGGCCTGGCTTCGGCAAGGCCGGTCGCGGCCAGCAGGATCGCTGCCGTCATCAAGGCAATTCGGTGCATCGGCATGGCTATTCCCTCGAATGGAAGTATCGGCCGAAACTCGCATCCCGGCGGGTGGTTCCGCAACCGCCGGCTGGCCGTCTGTGGCGGCGCAACCAAATGGTTCGTCGCGCATTGCTGGGGATGGATGGGAGGAAGCCCTACGAGACCCCGCAATGGCGGCCCGGAAACGGGGACCGCGAGGCCATGTGCTGTTCTTTCTGCGGCGGGCGCGACCACAGCTATGAGGACTGTCCGCAAAGGGATACTGACGCCGATCCAGTGCCGAATGCCCCTGACCCTCCCAAGCCAGACTGATCCGCGCCGGTATGCCGCCAGCAATATGTCAAATGCGACCCGCCGGCATTCGTACATCTGACTGATGTCGTGATTTTCAACGCCGTCCGGCTACATCCTGACCTTACCGGTGTCACCGATTTCCGGGCGGCTGTCGCTGACCGTTGCGGCCAGCATCTTCACATAGCTGACCACGGTGCCGGGGCTGTCCCAATACTGGGCGTCCTTCGGCGTCACCTTAAGCACGCGGATCGAAGGATCATCGGCACTGTCCCACCAGGCCTTGGCCGGGGTCGACCACAACTCCCTGATCTTGGCGCGGTCGTTCGAAACCGCCGCCAGACCGCTGACGGAAACATATTTCTGGCCGCCTGAATCGGCGAAGGCGAGACCGACATTGGGCTCGGCTTCGATCTCGTCATCCTTGTGACTGTCGACATCGGTGAGGAAGTAGACGGCGTTTTCGTCGCGCACCACATGCGCCGCCATCGGTCGCGAGCGGATGTCATCGCCTTCGCGAGTGGCGAGCATACAGAAGCCGATCCTGTCCATCAGTTTCCAGACCCGGTCGAGATCGCTGTTGCCGTCGCTCATTGTGTGCCTCCTTATTGAGCCGTCCATGGGGGTGTCGGGTGCAACTCGCGCAGGCGCGCAAGGTTCCGGACATGAACTGCCCGGACTGTTCCTGGGAGGAATGTTGGAGGCGATTGCAACCAAAACGCACCGCGGCGCATTGGTGGCCATGCGCGCGATCCGCGCATGAGGGAGAAGGGGTCGACAGTGACAGATTTGGCGGGCCGTGATGCCTTGATCGCCATCACCGCCGATGCGCGGCTGGCGGCGATTGTCGATTCGTCCTTCGACGCTATCGTCAGCAAGGATCTGAACAGCATCATCACCAGTTGGAACGCGGCGGCGCAACGCATGTTCGGCTACACCGCCGAAGAGGCCGTCGGCCGCTCCGTGCTCATGCTCATCCCCGATCATCTCAAGGATGAAGAGACCGACATCATCAGCCGGGTTCGCAGGGGCGAGCTGCTGGCCAGCTACGAGACGATCCGCCGGCGCAAGGATGGCGGCCTCATCGCCGTGTCGCTGACCATTTCGCCGATCAGGAACGCGTCCGGCGAGATCATCGGCGCCTCGAAGATCGCCCGCGACATCACCGCCAGCAAGGAGAGCGAGCGCCGGATCAGGCTTTTGCTCCGCGAGGTGAACCATCGCGTCAAGAACC
>NZ_RZPH01000967.1:0-2268 GCF_004022825.1 Mesorhizobium sp. M7A.F.Ca.CA.004.04.2.1 | reverse complement strand
GTCTTGTACCTTGTGCACGACGTTTCCGACCCGGCGGTGCGCCGGCGGATCACGATGCTCAGGGCAGGTGGGGCCCAGGTCACTTTGGCCGGCTTCCGTCGCACCGCGAATCCGATTGCGGATATCGAGGGACTGCGGCCGATCGACCTCGGCGCGACGCGTGACGGGCGATTCGGCCAACGCCTCGCGGCCGTCGCCAAAGCAGCCGTTTCGATAGGCTCGAAGCTTGGCGGTATGCCAAAACCGGATCTCATCATCGCACGCAACCTGGAAATGCTGGCGCTTGCCCGCCGCGCCAGGTCAGCCTTCGGTGCATCGGTTCCGATCGTATACGAGTGCCTCGACATTCATCGGCTTGTGCTGCGCAACGATGTCCTGGGCAAGGCGCTGCGCGCCACCGAGCGCTTTCTGGCCAGGGATGTGAAGCTGCTGGTGACCAGTTCTCCTGCCTTTATCGCCAATTATTTCAAGCCGTTCGGCCAGGTTGCGGCACCCATCGAGCTGGTCGAAAACAAATATTTCGAGGCCGCGACGATCTTGCCCGGCGCTCCGGAGACTGAAGAGAGCCCGGTCGGTCCGCCATGGCGGATCGGCTGGTTCGGTGCGCTGCGCTGCCGACGCTCACTCGAGCTGCTGGCCGATTTCTCCCGCCGCATGGAGGGCCGCTTCGAGATCGTGCTGCGCGGACGTCCGGCTTTGTCGGAATTCCCTGACTTTCACGGCTTTGTCGAAGCCGAGCCGTGGCTGTCGTTTCTCGGGCCCTACCGCAATCCGGAAGACATGGCGGCGATCTACAACGATGTCCATTTTTCGTGGGCGATCGATTTCTTCGAGGCGGGGCAGAACTCCGAATGGCTTCTGCCCAACCGGCTCTATGAAGGCTGCCGTTTCGGAGCGGTGCCGATCTCGATGGGCAACACCGAGACCGGGCGGTTCCTCAAACAGCAGGATATCGGCGTGCTGTTGCCGCAGGCGTCGCCCGAAGCCCTCGAAGCCGTGCTCGGCAAGATGGAAGAGCATCGCTTCGCCAGGCTGAAGGAGCGCGTTCTGGCCCGCAATCCGAGGACCTGGAGCTACGATCGCAGCGATTGCCGGGCGCTTGTCGAGCGGCTGCGCAGCCTGACGGCCGTGCCCGGCTCCTTTGCCGCCGAGGCATTGGCATAGGATGGCCAAGGATGGACAGAGGCAAGATGGACAGAGATTGATGACGCAGACGGACAAACCCTCATCCAGCCTGATCGTCATTCCGTGCCTGAATGAAGCCGCCCATATCGGTGCGCTGCTCGATCAATTGCGGCCCGCGGCCGCCCGGCTTGGCGCCCGGATCATCGTCGCCGATGGCGGCAGCACCGACGGCACGCTTTCCATCGTCGAGGATGTGATTGCCAAGGACCCGCGGGTTATCCTGCTCCACAACAAGCGGCGCATCCAGAGCGCGGCGATCAATCTCGCCGTCGGTACCTTCGGCGATGGTGCCGACTATCTCATCCGCATCGATGCGCATGGCGGTTATCCCGACGATTATTGCGACCGGCTGGTCGAGGAAGCCTTGGCCACGGGCGCGGATTCGGTTGTCGTTTCGATGCTGACCAGAGGCAGCGGTGCCGTGCAGAAGGCGGCCGCCGCGGCGCAGAACTCCAAGCTCGGCACCGGCGGCTCGAAGCATCGGCATCTTTCGCAGGGACAGTGGATCGATCACGGCCATCATGCACTGATGCGGATATCGGCATTCGGCGCCGTCGGCGGCTACGACGAAGCGTTCAGCCATAACGAGGACGCCGAGCTCGATTATCGCCTGCGCAAGGCGGGCTACAAGATCTGGATGAGTGGCAAGACGCAGATGGTCTACTATCCGCGCGCCTCGCTCTCAGGCCTCTATTTCCAGTATCTCGGCTACGGTCGCGGGCGTGCCAAGAATGTGCTGAAGCACCGCGTCATCCCAAAGATCCGGCAGATGGTGCCGCTGGCGGTCTTCCCGGTGGTTCTTCTTGCGGCCTTCTCATTCGTGCATTGGATTGCGGCAGTGCCTTTGTTGCTGTGGGTGTCGGTGTGCCTGGGCTACGGACTGGTGACGGCTATCCGCCAGCGCAAGGCTGACGTTGCGCTGGCCGGTGTCTCGGCCATGGTCATGCATCTTGGCTGGTCGGTTGGCTTCTGGCTGCAGCTTCTCGGCCTCGGCTCGCGACGCGGAGTGGCCTGATGGCGGTGTCGGCAAAGAACCGCAGCATCGACATCGGCGTCTGCACGTTCCGCCGGCCGGAGCTGGCT
>NZ_RZPH01000966.1:0-2269 GCF_004022825.1 Mesorhizobium sp. M7A.F.Ca.CA.004.04.2.1 | reverse complement strand
AACCAGATGCATGCCTGGCGCGACATAGCGGGCGCCTCGATCGTCGCCATCTGCGACCGTGACCCGGAACGGTTGCGGATCGTCGGCGACCAATTCGGCATTGCGAAGCGCTATACCGATGCGGGGGAACTTTTTGCCGGCGAAAACCTCGACTTCGTCGATATCGCCACCAGCGCGCCCAGCCATCGTCCGCTTGTCGAAATGGCGGCACAGCACCGCGTGCCGGTGATCTGCCAAAAGCCGTTCGCGCCGACGCTCGCCGATGCCAAGGCGATGGTCGGGGCATGCGCGGAAGCCGGCGTGCCGCTGATGGTGCATGAGAATTTTCGCTGGCAGTCGCCGATCCAGGCGGTGCGCGCCGTGCTCGACAGCGGCGAGATCGGTATGCCCTTCTTCGGTCGCATCTCCTTCCGCTCCGCCTATGACGTGTTTTCCGGCCAGCCCTATCTGGCGACGGGAAGGCGCTTCATCATCGAGGATCTCGGCATCCACATCCTCGACATCGCCCGCTTCCTGCTCGGCGATGTGTCCACGATCACGACGCGGACGGTGCGCATCAACCCCGGCATATCGGGCGAGGACGTCGCGACGATGCTGATGGATCACAACAGCGGTGCTACCTCGGTGGTCGACTGCAGCTACGCGACGAAGCTCGCCACGGAGCCGTTTCCCGAGACGCTGATCGAGATCGACGGCAGCGACGGCACGATCCGGCTGGCGCAGGGATATCGGCTGACCGTCACCGGCAAGAGCGGCACGGCCGTCACCGACGTTTCGCCGCCGCTGCTGCCGTGGGCGTCGCGGCCTTGGCACAACATCCAGGAAAGCGTCGTCGCCATCCAGCAGCACTGGGTCGATTGCCTGGCAAAGGGCGTACAACCGGCGACCTCGGGTGCGGACAATCTCAAGACGTTCGCGCTGGTCGAGGCCGCCTATGCTGGGGCCGCGAGCCGGCAACCGGTGCAACTCGACGCCTCGCTGAAATGACCGCCGACGCCTTCCTGCTCTACGGCACGCGTACGGTCGAGGTCGAGCCGGTCAGGCTCAGCGCGGGCGCGCTCAGCGCGGACTTCGTCAATGGCAATCTGCGCACCATTCAGCATGGCGGCACCGAAGTGCTACGCGCCGTCGCCTATATCGTGCGTGACCGCGACTGGGGCACCTATGAGCCAAATTTGACGGACCTGATCATCGACCAGGCTGCCGACGCTTTTTCGGTCAGCTATTCGGCAAGCTGCCTGGCCCCCGATGGAACCCGGCTCGGCTTCCGCGCCACCATCAAAGGCTCCGCCGATGGCCGTCTGGTCTTCGAGGTCAGCGCCCTTCCCGAGAGCGATTTCGAAACCAACCGCTGCGGCTTCTGCATCCTTCACCCGATCGCCGACCTCGCCGGCAGCCCGGTCAAGGTCGAGCATACGGACGGCAGCGTGGAGGCGACAAAGCTTCCCGAACTGATAGACCCCTGGCAGCCTTTCAAGGATATCCGCGCCATCACCCATCAGGTTCGGCCTGGCGTCACCGCCGAATGCCGGATGGAAAGCGATACTTTCGAAATGGAGGACCAGCGCAACTGGTCGGACGCCTCCTACAAGACCTATGTGCGACCGCTGGCGCTGCCCTGGCCCTATGTGCTGCCTGCCGGCCAAACCCTGCGCCAGACGATCAGCCTGCGCATCGCAGGTGAAGGCAAAGCGCCGGCTGCCGCCGTGGCCAGCGAACCGGTCCGCGTCGAACTCGGCGAAGCCGGGCCAACGCTGCCGGATGTCGGCGTGGTCATCTATCCCGAAGATGTCGAGACGGCACTGGCGAACCTCTCCACGCTGACGACACTCGGCCCACAACAGCTGCTGTTTCACTACGATCCGACGCGCGGCCACGGGCTCGACGCCTTGCGCGCTTTCGCCCGGCTCGCAAATGCCCACGCTGCCGCAACGACCCTCGAATGCGTCGTTGTGTGCGCCGGCGATCTTGACGCCGAGATGTCAGGTGTCGCCGACCTGGTGCGCCAGGCCGGGCTAAAACTCTCGGCCATTGCCGTGTCGCCTTCGGTCGACCGGCAGTCGACACCGCCGGGCAGCACGTGGCCGGACTGTCCGCCGCTCGAGGATGTTTACGCGGCCGCGCGGCGCGCCTTTCCGGATATCCGCCTCGGCGGCGGCATGTTCAGCTACTTCACCGAACTCAACCGCAAGCGCGTGCCGGCGGACCAGCTCGATTTCATCACCCATTGTACTTGCCCGATCGTGCATGCCGCCGACGATCTCAGCAT
>NZ_RZPH01000965.1:0-2269 GCF_004022825.1 Mesorhizobium sp. M7A.F.Ca.CA.004.04.2.1 | reverse complement strand
CTCCAGACTACATCGTCTGCCTCGAAGACGGCAAAAAGTTCAAGTCCCTCAAGAGACACTTGAACACGCATTTTGGACTGACGCCCGACGCCTATCGCCAAAAATGGGGCCTCTCCAACGATTACCCCATGGTCGCGCCTAACTATTCAGCCAATCGCTCCAGATTGGCAAAATCGATTGGCCTCGGTCGCACAGCAGCCGCGCCCAAGAAAGCAGCAGCCAAGAAGTCAAAGACGCGCTAGCAAAACATTTGGCAGCTTCGCAAAGGATCGAAAATTGAATCGCGATCGCTATTCCCATCGCCGCAGCTCGCGGCCAAGACGCGGCCGGGTTTCAATTATGCGCAAGCGTTTCTTTTCACATAAATCATTAGCCGCGATCCTGGTGATCACGCTAGCAGTGGGCGCTTATGTCACCTCCTACTTTACAGGGTGGGGCAACCAGATCGCGGGACCCAATACAGCAAGCGCACTCGGGTCAAAACCGAAGCCTATCGTCGGCGTAGCGTCCATCGTTGACGGGGACACGATCGAGATCCACGGACAGCGTATTCGTTTCAATGGCATCGACGCACCTGAAAGCAGCCAAAACTGCAGCGACGCAAGCGGGCAAGAATACCCATGCGGCCGCAAATCCGCAGAAGCACTGGACATCTTCCTCAGTCAATCCCGACCCATCCAGTGCAACTTTGTTTCGTGGGATCGTTACAACCGCTTCGTTGGTGATTGTCAGCGGGCGGACGGTGCTAGCATTGCGTCTTGGATGGTCGAACAGGGTTATGCCCTGGATTGGCCTCGATACAGCCATGGTAGTTACGCGTCACAACAGGCAGATGCCCAAAGGGCCAAGATTGGCATCTGGGTTGGCACTTTCACAGCCCCTTGGGATTGGCGAGCAACACATGCAGCCAACAATAAACCCGGTAATGACACATCCTACGGCCTTACAGGCCGTCGCCAAATAGCTCAGAGCTATTCGTGTCAACCGCGTCGCTATTGTAAGCAAATCTCCTCATGCGATGAGGCGCGCTGGTATCTCAATAACTGTAGCTGGGGACCCAAATTGGACCGGGACGGCGACGGAATTCCGTGCGAAGGCATTTGCTGACCAAGCCAATTCCTTAGCGCGCTTTCAGCAAGCCGGACTGGCCACCAGCGTTTCGGTGCATTTGCGCGAGTGCCAATAGAGCCTGGCAAAAGGGCTGGCTGACGTTTGTCTTGGAAAATTCCACCAGCTCGTTGAGCCCGGATGGGCTAGAAAACCGCAAGGCTTCGTAGCGACAGACAGGGATCTGCCGATTATCTCTGAAGCGTTTGTCGGGTCCGCCATTCTTATTGGGATGAGCCCAGGTATAGCTCACGATCTCAGCATCAGATGGAACTTTGCCGGTCTCAATAAAATTGCTGGGGGCAAATTGCGTCCTGAGGTCTCCATACCCAACGGCACCGTACTGGTTTCCGTCCTTCACCAAAATCATGTCTGGCATGAAATAAAGGATTTGCCGGCCGACGTGTATCGACGGTGGTGTGACATTGCTGCGAACAACCGTCGGCAAGGAAGCTTGGAGCGTCGTCGACTTTTTATCGACCAACATCGTGGCTCCCGCATTGCGCTTCCAAGTCGTCAGATCCTCTATCTTGCCACCAGCCGCGACATGCCAACTCGCCGCGCAGCGTGTGAGCGTGTCAAAGGCGGCGACAAGTCGCCCGTAGGCCGCCTCCGCGTCCTGCTCCAAATCATAGTAGAGCACGCTCACCCGGCGGTAGCTGTCCAACCAGTTGCCAATAAGCATGCCCGGCAAAAAGGCAGCAATACCGATCAGCGCCACCCCACCTCCCAGCATTGCGCCTGCGATCAATCCGGCGATCCCAAACAGCACGGCCAGGATGAGCGACATTCGCGTCTGCGATTGCCTCGCATTGATTTCATCAAGCACATTGGCAAATGTCTCATCACGCATCTCGATCACATCGGCGGACTCGATTTCTCTCATCACGACGCCACCGCTGACATATTCCACGGGTGAGGATGTTGGATGGGGCTTTGGCCCAGATGGGAATTCAGACAGTTGCAGCGTCTGCTTGGCGCTGCGCTTTCCCAAAGTGCCTCGGTAGTAGAGACCGCCGACGCCTGCATGAATATAATGCCCTCGTGGGCCAGTCCCGATACGAAGACCTTGCACGCCAACGGACGCGCCAACCCCGCCAGACGAGAAGTTAAAGCGGAAAGGTCCCGCACTAATCGATTTTCGAACGTAAAACCCCATCCC
>NZ_RZPH01000964.1:0-2272 GCF_004022825.1 Mesorhizobium sp. M7A.F.Ca.CA.004.04.2.1 | reverse complement strand
GGCACCTGGAAGGTCGAGATCGGCAACGGGTTGGTCTCGTCGGTGATGTCGTAGATCCAGGTGAAGGCCGGCGGCGAAGGTCGCAGTTTGGCGACATCCTCGTCCGCCACCACCATGATGTTGCGGCCCTTCAGCAACTGCGGGATCGGCAGGCAGGTGTGGGTGGGATGCGGAAAGCTCGGGCTCGAATTGACGTGCGAGACCAGTTTCGGCTTGGTGATGTCCGAAATGTCGAGGATGAACAGGCCGTGATGCCAGTAGCTGACATAGAGCCGGTCGCCCATGCGCAGCGGATGGTGGCAACGCGGCGTGACATAGTCATGCCACGGGTATTCTTCGCCGCCACCCGTCCACTGGCCGGGTATCCACCAGCGTCCGACCTCGACCGGCTGTGCCGGATCGATCAGGTCGAGGATCATCACGATGTTGCCGACATAACCGTCGGCGGTCGGCGAGATGTAGACGTAACGGCCGTCGAAGTCGTAGCGGTGGACGCCCTTGCCGCCGGTTATCCATTTCGAGATGAGCTTGGGCTGCGCCGGCTTGGTTGTGTCGTAAAGCGCCAGTCCGCCGCCGAAATCGGCCGGGCCGGCATCGCCAAAGCGCTCGTGGTTGATGATCATCAGCCCATCCTTGGCGCGCACCTTGTGCGAGTGCCAGCCGGGCGGAACATCGATCGTGGCTATCTTGCGCGGATTGCGCGGGTCGGAAATATCGACCAGCGTCGTGCCGCTCGGCGGCCGCATGTGGCCGATATAAAGGATGTTGCCATCGACCCAGACCTGGCCGCCGCCTGGACAGTCGACATGGCCGATCTGCTTGGTGTTGAACGCCGAAACCAAATGCATACACCCTTGCTGCTGAAGCGTCGTTTTCGATGTCCACGCCGCCAATCGCGGCGGGACAGTGCTTGCCGAAGGACCGGAAACTAGACGAGGCGGAGCAGATCGCCGGCCTGGTTGCGGCCCCAGCGCTTGTAGAGGAGCAGCGCCTTCTGCGTCGGCGCATCAGTGGCGCCGAAGAAGATCACCGGCTCGCTCGACGAGCCGTTGACATGCTCGACCCAGGAACCGCCAGGTATGGCGATGGTGTCGAACTGGTTCCAGTCATAACGTTTGCCGTCGATGATCGAATGGCCGTTGCCGCGGAACGGCGCCAAGAGCAGGCTGGCGGTCTCGCGCTGCGGCAAGGTCTTCTCGCCGGGGCGCAGCATCTGCACGTAGAAATTGATGGTGTGGAAGACGGGTCCGCCGGTGGTCGGATCGACATAGTCGATGACGATGCCTTCATGGGGGTCGCCATCCCAATCCTTGTGGGCGTCGAGGACCGCTTCCATCTTCTCCCAGCGATAGACATACATCGGCGACGACAGGCCGCCGCCGCGCTTGTGGTCGACGAAACGCGGCATCAGGCCACCCTCGCCATAGATGCGCTGTGAGTAGTCACCGGGATAGCGGGCGGTCTGCACCTTCTTCTCGACTTCCTTGCCATCGACCATCTCGGTGTATTTGTGGTCGAAATGGACGGCATGCAGCGTTTCGACCAGCGGCAAGTCGAGCACCGACAGGTTGACCGCCTGCTCGCCGCCGACGGTGCCATGATTGTGCCAGGCGTCGTTGGGCGTCAGCACCATGTCGCCCGGGCCAAAAACCACGTCTTCGCCCTCGACGCCGGTGAAATTGCCCTTGCCGGTCAGGCCGAAGCGGATGGCGCTCGGCGAGTGCTTGTGCGGCGGCATGATCTCGTCGGGATCGTTCAGGCGGTAGGCGGTGTACATGGTGCTGACCGATGCACGCTTGGGCGCAAGACCGGGATTGACCAGGATCAGCGAACGGCGCTCACTGTCGTCCATGGTCACCAGTTCGGCGGCGCGCTGCAGCAGCGGCTCGATGTCCGAATAGGACCACACGAAGGGAACGGCCTTCGACGTCGCCATCAGCTGCTTGATCTCGTCATGGTCGACGCCTTCCGACGTCGCCCAGAACGGAAACATGTTCTTTGCGTAGAGGGCGTCATAGAGGCCCTTGAGTGCTGCCTTCTTGTTGGTGAGCACATCGTTAGCTGGTTGCGCCAGGGACATATCGGACACCTCTCGTCACGAAGAAAATACTTCTAACCAACTCAACCGTATTCGCATTGGTTTTGCTCGACAATAGCCAAATTGCGAATTTTATAAGTTTTTGGTTGAGGTGCATTTTTGGAAGGCAAATGCCCAAAAATAGGCAGAATAGCCTAGAAATGCGCGAGATACGGCTCGCAATCAGGGCGTGGA
>NZ_RZPH01000963.1:0-2275 GCF_004022825.1 Mesorhizobium sp. M7A.F.Ca.CA.004.04.2.1 | reverse complement strand
ACATGGTCATGGTGCTGGAAGGCAATCCGGAGGAGCTGGAAGCGCGAGGCAAGCGCAATCCCGCCGATGACGGCACGTCCATCGATCCGATCGTTGCCGTGTTCCTGATCCTGTGGGCGACGATGTTTTTCGGCGGGTTGGCGATGGCGTTCCTGCCGCCGATGTTGGGCACGAAGCTGTCGCCGGGCGTGTACAGATGGCTGGGCATGACGTTTCGTTACGGCCGTGGGCCGAGCGGGTACTCGGGCAGCAGTGGCTGGACAACGGGTTCGTCTTCGGGCGGCTGGTCGTCGGGGAGCTCCGGTGGTGGCTGGTCTTCGGGATCAAGCGGCGGTGGCGGGTTTTCCGGTGGCGGCGGCTCATCGGGTGGTGGCGGTTCTTCAGGAAGCTGGTGAGACATATCATGGCAACACGACCAATCAGCCCGCAGGATCATGAGCGCATCGCAACCACGATCCGCGCCGCCGAGGAGAAAACCGACGGCGAGATCTACTGCGTCGTGGCGCATGCCAGCGACGGCTATTTCTTCCCGGCCGCCTTCATGGCGACCGTGTGCATGCTGATCGTCAGCCTGGCGGTCGGCTACGGTCTGGAGGCCTGGTGGCTGTCGATCCGGCTGCCGCATTTCGTCCTCGCCCAGCTCCTGGCGCTTGCCTGCGTGCTGGCCTTGTTGTGGGCGCTGCCCGGCCTGCGCATCCATCTGGTGCCGAGGCGGCTGCGCTACCAGGCGGCGCACGCCAACGCGAGCAAGCAGTTCCTTGCCCGCAACGTCCACCGCACCACGGCGCGCACCGGCGTGCTGGTCTTCGTCTCGATCGCTGAACGCTACGCCGAAGTGGTTGCCGATTCGGGCATCGACGCCAAGGTCGGCCAGCATGTCTGGGACGGTGTCGTGCGCGACCTTACCGCGCATGCCGGCGACGACCGGCTTGCCGACGGCTTCGTCAAGGCGATCGAGCAGGTGGGTGCGGTGCTGGCCGAGCATTTCCCGGTCACGGTGGGCGACAGCAACGAACTTGACGACCATCTCGTCGAAATCTGAAAGCCCGCCTGCAAACGCTACTCAGCCGGACGCCTGACGCGGTTTTCTGCGCTTCCGGCTTTCGCCGACCGAAGCACTCACTCATAAGCGGCCTTGGCAGGCAGGCTTCGGCCGGCGTAGGCCGGTGCTCACGTGCAAAACAACGCTCCTCTCCGGTTCTCGAAGGCCACGCCATCCGCCTCGGCTGAGCGCGTTTTCAAGCAGGCTTTGCCTGATCTCATCAGTGCCATGATCGCCTGTGAGAAAGCAGCCGGCGGGCCGCCGGGACTCTTGCAATCGGGCGATGCGGGTTTATGGTTAACAAATCATGAATACGCTGACGATCGACATCCGGAAAGCCGACCCGCGCGATGCCAGTGCCATCGCCGAGGTGCATCTGGAGGCCTGGCGCGGCGCCTATTCCGGCATCATTCCGCACCGCACCCTGACATCGATGATCAACCGTCGAGGTGCCGACTGGTGGGCGAATGCGATTCGCCGCGCCGCCACTGTTCTGGTGGTCGAGATCGGCGGAAAGATCGCCGGCTATGCGACGATCGGCAAGAACCGCGCCCGTGAACTCAGGCAGCAAGGCGAAATCTACGAATTGTACCTGCGGCCGGAATATCAGGGCATCGGGCTCGGCAGCCGCCTGTTTTCGGCAGCCAAGGCGCGGTTGGCCGATCACGGGCTGAAAGGCATGGTCGTGTGGGCGCTGGAAGACAACCAGAACGCACTCGCCTTTTATGCCGGCGCCGGCGGCCGCGATGTTGCGGAAGGCGTCGAGATCTTCGAGCAGAAGGCGCTCAAGAAGGTCGCTTTCGTCTGGGAATGACAGCCCGGCCCTTCGGCCATTGCGTCTCCCGATTTCAGCCAGCACCATTCGCCGCATTGCACCATGACGCGCCGCCCGCTATCGATCGTCCATCGAGAGAGGGATTTAAGCCATGCGCATTGAAGCCATAGCCAGCGGAAAGAACCCGCCTGAGGACGTCAACGTCATCATCGAGGTGCCGATCGGCGGCGAGCCGATCAAGTATGAGATGGACAAGGAAGCCGGCACGCTGTTCGTCGACCGCTTCCTGCACACCTCGATGCGCTACCCCGGCAATTACGGCTTCGTGCCGCACACGCTGTCGGGCGACGGCGATCCGATCGACGTGCTGGTCTGCAACACGCGCGCCCTGGTGCCGGGCTGCGTCATCAACGTCAGGCCGATCGGCGTGCTGATCATGGAAGACAATGCCGGCCAGG
>NZ_RZPH01000962.1:0-2277 GCF_004022825.1 Mesorhizobium sp. M7A.F.Ca.CA.004.04.2.1 | reverse complement strand
GTGCGGCTGCCGTCGCGCAAAATACTTAGTTCGCCGACCCCAGCGCCTTGTCCAACGCCGCCTTCACATCGACCGGCCATGTCGCCACATCAGGCCACGCCTGCGGCTGGCCCTTGTCGCCGCGGCGCGCAAAATAGAGCCTGTGCTGGGCCGGGTCGACCGCCATGAAGCCGTCATTGCCGCCGCAATCATGCGGCACGCAGCCGCTGGCGTAGAAGGTGCCCGAAGCGGTCTTTTCCGTGCCGCCGCCGACCAGCAGGCTGGTTGCCATGTCGGGCATGTCCTTGCCGAGAAGCTTTTTCGCTTCCTTGTAGACGGCCTCGTTGTGGAAGGCGTCGATGATGTTCTGGTACTTTTCCGGATCGATGTCTTTCCAGTCCGTGCCGGGTTCCGGCATGTAGGTCAGATTGCCCGAAATCGTCAGCCCATCGGTCGGCGACCATTGCAAAGCCGGCTTCTCATCCCCCGGCAGCAGATAGGGCACGAAATAGATGGCGTTGTCGGACACCGCCGAGGGCGGTGCGCCGCACTGGTCCTGCTCGACTGTCGTGCTCTGGATGGTGCCGCCTTCCGGTTTCCAGACGATCACCGTCGCCGGCCCGCATTGATTGCCGCCGTCGCCCACATCGAACAGCGCCACCTTGACGCCGCCGACCTCGACTATTTTGTCGAAGAAGACGTCATAATTGCTGGCCAGCTGCTGGCCGTCATAGGCAAGCACCTTCTCGCCATACTGTTCCTTCTGGGTGATGGTCAGCGTGCCGCCTTCGAAAGGGACGGGCGCCTGCTTGTCGTCATCGGCAGCGTCGGCGGCGTTCGTCCCCTGATCGGCGGACGGCTGGTCCGTCGCCGGGGCCGGCTGGGTGGCGGGTGCCTGTGTCTGCGCGAACGCGCTCACGGTTTGCCCTAGCAACAAGGCCAGCCCGCAAACGCCGGCAAGAAGCAAACGTGTCATGACTGTCCCTCCGTTCGCCGCCACGAACCCGGCCTGTGGCGGCCGGGTCAGATCCTGCGACTCAGGCCCAGGGGCGCTGTTCGGCGTTCCGCTTCTCGAACGACGCGATGGCGCCGGCCTTCTCCATGGTCAGGCCGATGTCGTCGAGACCGTTGAGCAGGCAGTGCCGCTTGAAGTCGTCGAGGTCGAAGGTGACGACACCGCCGTCGGGACCGCGGATTTCCTTGGCTTCGAGGTCGACCGACACTGTGGCATTGGAACCGCGCGAGGCGTCATCCATCAGCTTCTCGAGATCCTCGGGGCTGACGGTGATCGGCAAAATGCCGTTCTTGAAGCAGTTGTTGTAGAAAATGTCGGCGAACGAGGTCGAGATGACGCAGCGAATGCCGAAGTCGAGCAGCGCCCATGGTGCGTGCTCGCGGCTGGAACCGCAGCCGAAATTGTCGCCGGCAACCAGGATCTGCGCCTTGCGGTAGGCCGGCTTGTTGAGCACGAAATCCGGATTTTCCGAGCCGTCATCCTTGTAGCGCATTTCGGCGAACAGGCCGGTGCCGAGCCCGGTGCGCTTGATCGTCTTGAGGTAATCCTTCGGGATGATCATGTCGGTGTCGACATTGACGATCGGCATCGGAGCGGCGACGCCGGTGAGCTTGGTGAACTTTTCCATGGCTTTTGCCCGTGTTTTCGTTGCGGGGGGATTGCTGAGGCACGGTTTACACAAAGCCGGCAGCAAATAAAAGGCAACTGTTCGTGCACAGTGGCACAAGCCAGCCCGATGGTGCAGTCTGGCGGCCATGGCAGAAAACGCACACGTCCTCTATGCGCGTGAACCCGCGCTCGACATCGCCGAATTCCGGCGTGTGCTGGTCGAATCCGGCCTCGGCGAGACACGGCCGGTCGATGATGAAGCACGCCTGCGGGCGATGCTGTCGGGCGCCAATCTGGTGCTGACCGCGCGTCTCGACGTCGAAGGCAAGCCGCTGGTCGGCGTGATCAGAGGCATCACCGACTTCTCCTGGGTCTGCTACATCTCCGAACTCGCCGTTTCCCGATCGGCACAGGGGCTCGGCATCGGCAAGGGCCTGATGGACGAGGCGCGCCGGCAGCTTGGACCGTCGGTCGCCATCAGCCTGATCTCCATGCCCGACGCCGTCGGCTTCTACGAACGTATCGGCATGAAGCGCATGGCGGATGCATTCTGGTTCGACCGCAAGGGCTGAGATCTCTCTGGTTGGGGAACGAGAGAAGCGCGCCTTGCCTTCTCCCCCTGTGGGAGAAGGTGGATCGGCGCGCAGCGCCGAGACGGATGAGGGGTGTTCCAG
>NZ_RZPH01000961.1:0-2280 GCF_004022825.1 Mesorhizobium sp. M7A.F.Ca.CA.004.04.2.1 | reverse complement strand
GTCGTAGCCGAACTGTTCCTGCAACGCCTTGCGGATGGTCTCGTTGTAGACCTGCTTGAGGCGCGGCGTGTTGTTCGCGGTCGCCTGCTTGGATTGAGCCTTAGCCATTGATGACTTCTCCCGAGCGCTTGGCGACGCGCACCTTCTTGCCGTCCTTCTGGAAGATGAAACCGACGCGGGTCGGCTTGCCATCCTTGGGGTCGGCCAGCGCGATGTTCGACAGCTGGATCGGCGCTTCCTTGGTGATGATCCCGCCCTCTTGGGACTGGGACTGCTTCTGGTGACGACGGATCATGTTGACGCCGCGCACCAGCGCGGTGTCTTCCTTCGGCTGCACCGAGAGGACTTCGCCCGAACGGCCCTTGTCCTTGCCGGCCAGCACGACGACCTTGTCGCCTTTTCTAATCTTTTGCATTGGTCCGGCTCCTTACAGCACTTCAGGCGCGAGCGAGATGATCTTCATGTGGTTCTTGGCGCGGAGTTCGCGCGGAACCGGTCCGAAGATACGCGTGCCGATCGGCTCTTTCTTGTTGTCGACGAGAACGGCCGCGTTCTTGTCGAAACGGATCACGCTGCCGTCCGGGCGGCGGATGTCCTTGGCCGTGCGAACCACGACCGCCTTCATCACATCGCCCTTCTTTACGCGGCCGCGCGGAATGGCTTCCTTGATCGACACCACGATGATGTCGCCCACGGAAGCGTATTTCCGCTTCGAGCCGCCCAGCACCTTGATGCACATGACACGACGGGCGCCGGAATTATCCGCGACGTCGAGGTTTGTTTGCATCTGAATCATGACTGGCCGCCTTCTTCTCTTCTAACGGGATGGGCTCAAAGCCCCTCCCCGGTCTGTCCAAAATTCGTTGTTTACGCCCGAGGTCAGGCTTGGTCCGAAGACACGACGATCCAGCGCTTGTCCTTGGAAATCGGCTTCGATTCCTGGATGAACACCTGATCGCCGACCTTGTGGGCGTTGTTTTCGTCGTGCGCCTTGTACTTCTTGGTCATGCGCACGGTCTTCTTCATCACGGGATGCGTGAAGCGCCGTTCGACCTTGACGACAACCGTCTTCTCGTTCTTGTCGCTGACGACGGTGCCCTGCAGAATGCGCTTTGGCATGGTTTTCGTCCTTAAGCCTTCTTAGCCGCGGACTTTTCCGCAGCGATGGTCTTGATACGCGCAATATCCTTACGGACCTGTCTCACGCGCGCGGTCTTCTCGAGCTGGCCGGTGGCCTTCTGGAAGCGCAGGTTGAACTGCTCCTTCTTCAGGCTGGCCAGGTCGTCGGTCAGCTGGTCCTGGGTCTTGGTCCGGATGTCTTCGGCTTTCATGATCAGCCCGTCCTTATTCTGCGATGCGCTGCACGAAGCGCGTCTTGACCGAGAGCTTGGCCGCGCCGAGACGCAGTGCCTCACGGGCGGTTTCTTCATTGACGCCGTCGATCTCGAACATGATACGGCCCGGCTTGACGCGCGCCGCCCAGTAGTCGACCGCACCCTTGCCCTTACCCATGCGGACTTCGGTCGGCTTCGAAGTGACCGGCACGTCCGGGAAAATACGGATCCAGACGCGACCAGCGCGCTTCATTTCACGCGTGATCGCGCGGCGGGCCGCCTCGATCTCACGTGCGGTGACGCGGTTCGGCTCAAGCGCCTTCAGCCCGAAACCACCGAAATCCAGGTTGGTGCCGCCCTTTGCGGTACCATGGATACGGCCCTTGAACTGCTTGCGGAACTTTGTGCGCTTTGGCTGCAGCATCGTTCTAACTCCAAATTCCTAAATGTCTCAGGCGTTTTCGCGACGACGACCGCGTTCGCGATCACCACCACCGCCATGCGCTGCATCGCTTTCGCTGGCCCGACGCTCCGAAGCCATCGGGTCATGCTCAAGGATTTCGCCCTTGAACACCCAGACCTTGACGCCGCAGATGCCATAAGCCGTGTGCGCTTCGGCCGTACCGTAGTCGACGTCCGCACGCAGCGTATGCAGCGGCACGCGGCCTTCGCGATACCATTCCATGCGCGCGATCTCGGCGCCGCCGAGGCGGCCGGCGCAGTTGATGCGGATGCCTTCGGCCCCGAGGCGCATCGCCGACTGAACGGCACGCTTCATGGCGCGGCGGAACGCGATACGACGCTCGAGCTGCTGGGCGATCGACTGGGCGACCAGGGTCGCGTCGATTTCCGGCTTGCGCACTTCAACGATGTTGAGGTGCGTCTCGGACTTCGTCATCTCCATCAGCTTCTTGCGAAGCTTCTCGATGTCGGCGCCCTTCTTGCC